>JABMRZ010000350.1 GCA_013202315.1 Candidatus Tariuqbacter arcticus
CTATGATAAATATCTGCTTAATTCGCTTAATCTGCTGTGAATCTTTGTATCTTCATTACCAATAATTGGGATCCTTATAAACAATGGACGGTGTTTGCTGAGCATAGTGCATAACCAGAAATTAATTGACAATTCACTTTACACAGCCATAGTAATCCTTGAAATCGTCTCATATTAATGAGGGCAATTAATAGTTTCATATATCATTCTGAACGAAGAGAAGAATCTCATACTTGACCTTGGGGAGATGCTTCACTGCGTTCAGCATGACAATCGGAATCAAATACGATGATTGTGTAACTATAAATTGCACCCATTAATATCAATAAGGTATCTTAACAGATTCTTACACCATCTCCATTTTGCCGACAACTTTCCTACAGGATCGAGGCTCCATATTGTGATAAAGGGCATAAACACCGGGACCGGTTGGTTTTTCCCTGAGTTTGTTACAATGTAAGACTTCCGATCCTTGAAGTTCTTCTAAGAGTTCTTTATACTGTAGGGCTTCTGTTTCATCCCACGATTTACGATTGATATTCAATAAAGGATCAAGCTTTTCTATTGCATACCACTGAAAACCTTTGGCTTCCTTCATTGAATCACAAATCACATATTTCCACCATCCCGAACGGATGTATTCTGTGATAATCTTTTCCCCGTCAAGCGGATTTGGAAGGTTGATTCTGTATTTAGTAGATCCGCTTTTTCGCACTTCCCTAAGTATATCAAATCCCATTTCTTTTGCAATGTGTTTTCGTAAAGCAGAGCCTTCCACATTTCCTGAACAGTGGTTTATTAAGATTCTCTTCACAACATTGCCTGAATCACCGACATAGATTAACATTGTTGTTTCCTTTTAATCTTATGCGTTAATTCCACTATTCCCTAATATCCCAATAACCCAATATCCTATTCACCAAACTGCTCGTTGATTACGAAATCGAAGAATTCTCCCATATTCCCATAACCATTCGCCCGGTGTAAATACATATCGAAGTATATAAGATTGGGATTATCGTCCGGCGGCCATCTAAGAGCGATAATCGCTTCCCCTCCATGGTTGACATCCAAACCTACGCCCTTGTAGAGGGCTTGAACCGAATCAGCCGGAATGAATCCGAAACCCTTAGGGAGTTCCAAATGCGTAATGGCGGTTACCCCCGAAAAACTCAAGGGCGGATAATTATCCACCAGTACGACCATACTGTCCCCCATCAACGGTAAGAAGCGCCATACATCGTAAGTCACGCTGTCGATTCCTAAAAAAGTGAACGGCGGATAATCGTAGTTGTTCCCTTCACCCAAATCGGAAGTGGAAATTAATAAATGCCCCCCGGAATTGATATAGGTGGTGATCGATGTAACCGCTTCCGCCAGTTGACTTGATGCGTCGGCGAACCAGACGACGGTATTGAAATAGCTCATCGTCCCCAGCAAATCGGATTCTGAATAGGGCAGATTCTTTTCCACATCCCACACCGAAAACTGTCCTCTCAATACTTTATTTAGCACTCCTTGATAGAATTCCCTGGTCGTATCGAAATAAACCCCTTCGTGAATAATATCATCGTCGATAAGCAGAACCTCCCCCACCGGCTCGCTGACATACCAGGTCCCCGGCTGTTCATAATTGGAAGTGTCGGGGAATTGAATCATATTCGACACCGCCCCGGCAATATCCTTGGTCTTCAAGTAGAATGTATAAGCCCCCTCCGTCAGCATATCCTCCGCCAGCGTGAACGACGATAAATTCCCCGGAATCGAATCCCAAACGGTGGTATCGTCCAGCGCCCAATAATGATATGTAATCGTGTTGTTCCCGTCCAAATCCTGCGCTTCCCAGATGAAAGTCCGATAAGTGAAGGTGAAAAATGTATCCTGGGGCGCTCCATCCGGATTGGAACCGTATTTGAAAGCGAGGGTGGGAATGGAATTCATCACCGGGAAGGTCATTCCCGCAGGGGTCGGGTCCACCGCCCCTTCATATTCCGAAGGGATGGGAACAGGTCCCTCCACCGGGATATTCTGCCGCAGATGCGCCATATCCACTTCATATAAAATCAGCGGCGATTCTTCCGGCGTCCAATAGATGGAATCCGGGCTGTAGTAAATCGAATCGATTTGATTCCCCGCTCTATTCCCCTCATTGCAAAGCGAATCGCCCGGGTCATAATACCCCGGGTTAAAACCCACATCAAAGAACAGTTCGTAATCATACAGATTCAGGGCGATATCATCGGGATAATCCCATAATGCGCTGTTGTCCACTGCCCGCACTTCTATCGCAAAGCTCGAATCCGGCGTGCGAATCGGCAGATAAAATGTATCGCTTTCCGAAACCGTCCAGAACCATTCGTTATACCCCGGCTGATTGGCGAAATAATCCCATCGTATGAAATATCCCATCACTTCGCCGTCCGGGTCGCTTCCCCACCAATGCGGAGTCTGGATGGAGGTCGATGTGTCCGGCAATGCGCTGTCGGGCATCGCCACCGCCAAATGTGTTTCCGGCGGAGTATTCCCCAGCGGCTGATTCGAATGCCGCTCACTGCAGGAGAAGAGGATGATACCGAAGAGTATAATCGCCAATAACAGGGTGGATATTCTTACTGTATGCTTCATTTACTTTTAAAAATAGGGTTTAGGGTTTAGGGTTTAGGGTCTGGGATTTAGGGTTTAGTGACTTTTCAATCCAGTTTGACCAAAGCCCACTAACTGTCATTCCCGCGAAAGCGGGAATCCAGAAAAGTTGGAACACTATTTTCATTCTAAGTTGTGCCGCAACGGCGGCATGAGGGGTTTTTTCTTGAAAATAGGCTATAGGGTTTAGGGTTTGGGTTATATCTCATTCCGTTTTATAAGTGCACCTGTTGGCATATTGTCCGGGATCTATCCGCTAATAGCAACCGCTTCCCCGCTCCTGCAAGCCTATCGCTAATAGCAACCGCTGAAGTGGTCTTGCCGGAACTGTAAGGGTAGGCGGGGAAAACGATGATTTCTTGAATTTTTATTATCTTTTACTTGACTTTTATTAAAATGTTGTATAACTTATACAACAAAAGAGTATTCAAATCATTTCTAGAGGAGAGAATGTCATGAGTAATCCAATATTCGGCAAATTGCTGAAAAGCCTTCGGGCTGAATGTGGTTTATCTCTCAGAAAGTTCTGCGAGATATCAGAGCTTGACCCGGGCAACGTCAGCAGATGGGAAAGGGGTGTCGCTAACCCTCCCCAAACAGATAAAACCTTAGAGAGAATCGCGTTAATCTTGAAACTCACCCCCGGTAGTGACCAATACAAGGATTTTTTCGTAGCTGCTTCAATCAGTTCAGGTAAACTTCCTCGAAGTGTAATTGAGGATAAAGTCCTCCTTGACAAATTACCCGTTTTACTGCGCACATTAGACGGACAAAAGTTATCAAGCGCACAGTTAGATTCACTAATACAAAAGGTAAGGGATGAACTATGACCAATGAACAGAAAGCACCATACTTAAATAATCAACATATTGAAAAGAGGGCGAAAGATTTCCTTGAACAATATCACGCCAGTGGAGGAATCCCGATCCCAATTGAAAATATTATCGAATTCGATTTAGAATTAGACATAATTCCTATTCCAGGACTTAAAAGAGCTTTCGATGTTGAGGCTTGGATTTCAAGAGATTTAAAATCAATTACTGTTGATGAAGCCTGTATTCTGAAATATCCGAATCGTTATCGGTTTTCTCTGGCACATGAATTAGGACATATTTTTCTACATCCTTCGGTATTTGCGAGTGCAAACTATGAAAACATTGAAGAGTACAAATTATTCCAAGAAAATATTGATCCCATTGAATACAGCAATTTGGAATGGCAAGCAAACCTTTTTGCGGCTTTGACACTTGTCCCCACCAAAGCATTAAAAGAAAAATTCGATGAGGGATGTAAACTCCTAACTCAAGCAGGATATAGCAGTTTAGAGGATTTGATAGAATCTCAAAATTTCCCGCAATTTGTTTCTACTTGGATGGCAAAACAGTTTGAAGTCTCAGCTCAAGTTATAATCAGACGATTAAAACGAGAGCGTCTAATTGACCCTAACTATTATTTCTAATCTGTATCCTCTTCAATCTCTTCCACTGTTTTCGCAAACCAACCGGTAGTCTCATTATTCTTTATTGCCTCTTTGATAAGTTGATATGAACGCTTAACAGCTTCTAAAACCTTAAGAAGTTCTTCATCTGTTGCCAAACTTATTTGACCCCATTTTTCGCCACCCTTGTCAAAATCATAGTTACTAACATCGTCGATTGTTTCACCTCTCGTGAAAATATCAAAACGAATAGACTTTTGACGAAAGTTGGTATATAAAAATACCCTTTCTGGCGAGTAATATGATACCGTGCTTTTACCAACCTTCGACCAAATCTCATCGCTTATACTTTTCACCGCTTTATCAAATCTTTGGAATAGGTTCCTGGTGTTATCTTTAACTTTCTTCATTCTGTATAAATCTTCTATAACATATTCCTCTTTTTCAACATTGGGTCGCTTTATGGGTTCGCTCGGAAGTTCCTTGATTACTTCTCTCAGCTCAATAACTTCCAGGGGACATTCAACCCAGTCGTGCTCCCAACACACGATTATATCGCAACCCTTCAGGTCGTGTCTATGTCCTACGAAATTACTGCTTTTGTGCTCAAATTCGATATAAACCCTTTCCCATCCTTTTCCGGTAAACCGTCTACCCACGCAATCCGGAAAACCGGGTTTAATCTCCTCGATATACATGTTAAGGTCTTCAATGACCTTCCCGAAAACGAATATTACTCCGTTTTCATTCATTGGACTATAAACCAACCCGCGAAAGTTGATTAAGTCTCCAACAACGCTCTTTTCCTTCATTGGTTAACTTTCTCTAAAATTTATAGAATTTAATTGAAATTTTCGGCATAGTTTTTAATTTTGCCATGTCCCCATTTTTACCCGCATCAGCTGCATTTCCGCCAGCAGTTCCTTTTTCGTGCAAATACCCGCTCTAATCAAGATATTGTCAACAGCGAATTGGAGGCTTTCTGCGCCTTCTGCGTCTTCCGTGTCCTTCAGTGTTTCAAATCTTTTTTTTGTGCCCTTCTGTGTTTCAACTCGCAACCCGCAACTCGCAACTATCTTCAAGGTAATATGGTTAATTGGGCAATGTATTGATTAAACTAATCGAGCATTACGAAAGCGTCCGGAAGGATATTTTAGTCATATAACCTAAAATAATCAAGTTTTCGGAGGATATTTGGAGAAGAGGGTGAGGGGGAATTTCACAATAAAATATAAAATTCGTTTATTATAAATCGGGCATATATTCCTTCAAAATGACTCGATAGGCGGGGCGATAGAGTTCTCGATATTTGTCGGAATGATGAACGGCGGGGAAATCCAATTCGCGCATTTTATCGAAGAAAGCCTGAAGCTCACCGGAATCCGGCGAAATCTTTCCCTTCACAGCGCTTTCAATAAGAAGATTCAAACAGGCTTCAAGTGTATCCTTTGAAGGTTGAAAATGTTCAGCGGTATTCATCATCGCCTGGAACAGGGGTTCCGGTTCACCGGCGGCGGCTTTATAGGGTGCGAGGTTGACCCGCACCATCCTGCCGTCAGGCGACAGCGGTTCTATCAATGGTATATCATTTGAGGGGGGAACCTGGGACATTTCCCGAATGAGATAATCCCGCGCTTTTTCAGGGTTACCGATGAAATGAACCACACCCATTGTGGATTGGTAAGCGAGTTTATAAACATCGACCGCTTGCATTTCAGGGTATATTTCCAGATGCTGTTTTACAACTTTATCCAACCCGGTTTTATCATTGAGACAGCCAGTGACAGCGCAAATCATCATTATTATGGATAATATATAAGGGTGTGTTTTCATAAAAAGGGGGGATAGCTGAGAATTACCAGATGGGCGTATTATCGATGATTTTGATATCTGTTTCCTTGCTCAAGTCCAAGTCGTAGCAGCTTTTTTCGTCCAACGGATTTCCATTTGCATCGATGATAATCCTGACGATGGGGCGATGGTAGTTGCCTTCATAGTTTTCTTTTATCATTCCCATTTCGCCGTTGGATAGTTTCACTGCGGTTCCTAATGGGTAAAGTGGTATTAAGTCAATGAAGGTCGAGAGAGCCTTGGGGTCGAATTTAGTTCGCATTCCATTATTGAACAGGTTCAAGACCTTATGGAAAGCCCAGCCGCTTTTATACGGTCTGTCGGAGGTCAAGGCATCGAAGACATCCGCAATAGCGGCGATTCTGGAGTAGAGGTGAATATCGCTTCCCTGGCGATGATTGGGATAGCCGGATCCATCATAGGCTTCATGGTGCTGATGAGCTACCGACCATACGGTGGGATTGTATGCGCCTCTCTCTTTCAGGAAATCAAAGCCGCGCCTGGAGTGTTTTCTCATCTCCGCAAACTCTTCTTCGGTCAACCGTCCCGGTTTATTATGGATTTCCTCTGAAATGGTGACCTTACCCACATCGTGAAGCAACACTCCCATAGTGATATCTTCCAATTCCTGATTGTTGAAGCCCATCCTCCAGCCGATTAGGACCGAGATAACCGCCACATTGACCGAATGGAGGAAGAGATAATCCTTCAGGGTTTTCAGATTCCACAACTCTATGGTCACCCTGGGTCTATACTGCTTGATGTCGGCGACGATAAATTGGGCGCAGTTATGCAGTTGGATGAGGTTTTTCCAGCTGAGGTCCGGCGGGTTGGTAGCCAGGATTTCCGCCATAATTGCGTTTGCCATCACTCTGGTATCTTCATAGATAACATCATACGCTTCAATACCTTCGGAGACGGCGTCTTCAATATAAACCCATTTGACGCCATGTTTATTCAGGGCAGTCAGGTATTCATTGGTGAGTTTTATCCCCTGGCGCAATAGAGGGACCCGGTTGCCTTCGATATAAACATTGCGCGCCAGGAAAGAGCCTTCCTCAACATGTTCTATTCTAATTAGTCTAATAGCGCCGCCTTTAAGAAATTAAGAATTAATAATTTAAATTTAAGAACACTTCGGCATTTCGATTTTGACTCGCAACTTACATCCAGCAACTCGCAGCTCACAGCTTGCAGCTTGCAGCTTGCAGCTTGCAGCTATTTTTAAGCGAAATCAACTTCTTGCTTTGAATTCGCGGATAATTTCGTCCACTCGCGCTTCAGTGATGCCTTCGCCATAGGTAGTTTCGGGAGGAACAGCCCGCTTAACCTGAGAGTCTGGCTTATCATCAGAGGGTGTTTTCCTTTTCATCCCAATTTGGTTGGCATCAGATTCGACCGGCGGAGCTTCGCTCACCGGGCGGTAACGGTATTGGTCGTCATAGCGCCAGCGGGTTTCGGAACTGCCCGCGGTTATTGTAGTTTTACCAGCGTTTATGGATTTTGTTTCATAAGCCAGGCGCTTGATGTTTAATAGGTGCATAGGGGTTACATTATCGGCGGTGATGGATCCTCCCCAGGTGCCGCATCCCAGGGTCATCGAAGGCGGTAAGTCTGTCGAATATCCAATCGCGCCGTGAGTGGCGGGGGTGTTGACCAGCACCCTCATCACCGGTTTTTCCAGGGCGAAGCGCTCCAGAATCTGAGTATCATTCGTATGCAGCGTCATAGTGTGCCCAAGACCGCCGTGATAGATGATTTTAATGGAGAGTTCGCACCCTTCTTCCCAGCCGTCAACGGTGAAATAGCAGATTACCGGCGAAAGTTTTTCCACGGATAAAGGATACTCGCTGCCTACACCTTCTATTTCCACCACCAGCATAGTCGTATCTTCGGGAACGGTGAAGCCTGCCATGTGGGCGATTTTAAAAGACGACTGCCCAACGATTTTAGGATTTATGCCTCTTTCGGGGAGAATCATCACCGCTTCCAGTTTGCGGATTTCCTCCTGTGTGCAAAAATATGAACGGTGTTGTTTCAATAATTTGCGCACGGTTTCGTCAAGCGGACAGTCGACGATGATGGATTGTTCGGAGGCGCAGACGGTTCCGTTGTCAAAACATTTGGATAGGATGATGTCTTTCACCGCTTTTTCGGGGTCGGCGGTTCTTTCAATGAAGGCGGGGACATTCCCGGGACCGACGCCGTAAGCGGGTTTCCCGGCGCTGTAGGCGGCTTTGACCAGCCCTGTTCCACCAGTCGCAAGAATCACTCCAACTTTGGGGTGGCTCATCAGTTCGTGGGTTCCCGGCAATTCAGGGACGGTCATCCAGCAGACCGCATCTTCCGGAGCGCCGGCTTCTACCGCGGCTCGCTTCATTATTTCTGCGGTTTCGGAAATGCATCGCACTGCGGCGGGATGTGGTGACAGCACCACTGCATTACGCGCCTTCAGGGAGATTATCGCCTTGTTCAAGGCGGTGGAAGTGGGGTTGGTGGAAGGGACCACCGCCGCCACCACTCCCACGGGTTCGGCGATGCGCCTAACCGTTCCTTCGTCGTCCAGGAAACCGACCGTTTTCATATCCTTGATATATTCCCACAGACTTCTGGTGGCGAATTGGTTTTTAAAGAGTTTATCTTCCCACTTGCCGAAACCGGTTTCTTCGACCGCCATTTTCGCCAGCCGCTCGGCTTCGGTTAGACCGGCTTCAACCATATTTCGGGCGATGCGGTCGACATCGGCTTGAGTGAAGTTCCGCAGGGTGAGCGCCGCTTGGTGGGCGCGTTCAGCAAGGTCGCGGGCTTGCTGAATGGATTGGAGGTCCCGGTATGATAATTCTGTCATAATTCAGATAAAGTATATTTCAAATTACATATAACCTGCTTAATTCATAAACTTTGATTTTCATTGGAAAATAGCTTTCACGCTTCGGTTTCTCTCGCTGAAAGCTTAACAAAATCCGAAAACTGGTTCTGCCTCTTCAAAATGTCATCCGCCTTGGAATTTGCGATTTTTCGTGTTCTTTAATAATATAATACAATGACACAAATAATCAAATTATTCCTCGGAACGCTCAGAAAATCCTGATTCTCAAGGAAACAGCTTGTACTAGAAAGCCTCGCTCGCCGACATCAGCTGTCCGGCGTTAACATCTTTACTGTCTGACGCTAAATTGGCTATATTTCCGTCCGAGTCACCGAAAAGCATTACGGACACCTGATCCCGGATTCGGTCGAAGTCAAGCTGGATTGGGGGTATTAGTACCATAATACAAAAATTCGTGTTTTTTCTGGCAGAATATCGTATTATATTATGTTTTATATAGACTTACAAAGTCTGCAAGGCTCATGGTTCATGTCTTAATGTTCATGTATTTAGGGGCAAGTTTCTATTTGAAATCCGAGACCTGAGACCTGAGACCTGAGACTCGATACTTTCTACTTTTTAAGTTTAAACCTGTTTGGTTCCGGCTCGTCCGGGTTAGGGGATTATTCCTCAGACAGCTGCAAGTCAGCCTTATCACAACAAATCCCAGACACCATCAAATACAGCGGCTCTCAGCTATTCTCATATTCGCAGTGGATAGCCGGGAAGGTGACCTTCCATAATAGTTCTCATTGATGGCGGTTGCGGATGACTTCGACCATCTCGATGGCTTCCTTCAAACGGTTGTAATGCTCTTGAATCTTGGCTCGTTTCCCCGATTTCGCCGCTTTGAGCAGGGCTTTAGTTCCTATAAGGACTTTTTTAACTGCTTTTTTAAGGGCGTCGCCTGTGTAATCGGGTGTTTTAGCTTTTTTCAATGCCCGCGCTGTATCTTTGAAATGGGGCAGGAACGATCTCAAACTCTGATAGGAGCCGCTGGTGATGGCTTCGCTGATGGGTTGGAAAGCGCCTTTATAGTTTTGCCAGGCGGTATTAAAAGCGTTGCTCTCCTCTTGGGGACGCGCTTGATGTTCAAAGTCGGATATGTTACCGATCGTATTGGAACCGCTCACGATGAAGGTTACCGCAGGCAGCAGAAGCGCAAAGAGCGCGGCTGTTAAGAATTTCCGTTTCATTTTTTCACCGAATTATATTCAGGATGTTATTATTTATTTCTTCAGAATATAAATATCAATCATCGCAATGGTTGCATTTTAATCTGGAATAGTTTAATTTTATGGATACTGTCAAATTGTTTGAGAAATTCCCCTTAAAAAAGCGCAAATTCACCTGCGAATAATAATCCATTATATTATTACTCAACCAATCCTATTTTTGTTTCCAAAAAAATGGAAATATGGCGTATTCGCCGCCGGATTCGGAGGGATAACCGGTCAAATCCTGCTTTTAAGGCAGTTGGAAACACTGTTCGGCGGGAATGAAATCAGCCTTGGGGTGTTTTTCGCCTGCTGGCTGGTGTGGAGCGCTTTGGGAGCATGGTCAGCGAAGTTCTGCAGGAACCCGATGATTTTCTATGGAATCTTAGCGGGACAAGGGGCGGTTTTGTTGGGTTCGGTCTGGCTCTTCAGGTATTGGTCTATCATCATCGGCAGGCAAGCCGGGGTGATAATGGGGCTGGCTGATATGGCTGCCGGCGGTGCGGTGTTGATCGCCCCTTTCGCTCTGGTGACCGGCGCCCTTTTCACTTTGGGAATCAAAGCCTCTGGGGTCGAACCCAGAATCATCTATTTATGGGAAGCTGTCGGCGCAGGAGCGGGGGGAGTATTCACCGCGCTGATGGTGGGAATGATTGGATATTTCCAATTCGGCTTCTTAATTATGGGGGTGAATCTGCTGATAGCCCTGAGGAGTCCCCGGCTTCAATCGGTTTGCGCTTTAGTCAGCTTAGTCGGATTTGTATGGGGAGCGCCGCTTTTAGAAAAAGCGAGTCTGGATAGATTTTGGCACGGTTATACACTAATTAAGCACGCTGAATCGGTCTATGGCGATATAGCGGTCACCTGCGAAGATGAGCAGTATGCGCTATTCCAGAACGGTTCGCTATCCGGGAGTTACCCCGATCCGATGTCGGCGGAGGAAGCGGTTCATTTCCAATTATTGGCGCATCCGAATCCGCAGAAGGTCTTGTTAGTTGGGGGAGGAATCACCGGCGCGGTGGGAGAAATCCTGGAACATCCTTCGGTATCGCAGGTCGATTACGCCGAAGTCGACGCCAAATTAGTTCAGACTATCATAGAAATCTTCCCCCCGGAACCTGCCGCCTTCTTAAATAATGAAAGGGTTCGAGTGGTGGAAGTGGATGGTAGAGCCTGGATTAAGAAAGCGGAGAATAATTACGATGTGGTAATACTGGCGGTCCCGGAGCCGACCACTGCAATGATAAATCGATACTTCACGCTGGAATTCTTCCGCGAAGTCCGGCAAGCTTTGAAGACGCGAGGGATCTTTGGATTCAGTATAAGTTCTTCGGAGGATTATATCGATTCGGGACTGGCTGATTTTTTGAGCGGCATCAGGCGGACGCTGGAGAGAGTATTTCCCAATGTTGTAGTTCTGCCGGGCGGGAGATGTCAATTTATCGCCTGCATGAACGATTTCCGCCTTGAAAGTGAAGAATTAGTGAAGAGGCTGAATGCGCGGGGGGTCGAAAATATGTTCGTGAGCCCCTATATCCTGCCTTTCAGGCTGAGCTTGGAGAAGCGGGATTATCTGGAGAACAGTCTGGCGATGAACGATTCCGAATGGATAAACCGTGATTTCAGCCCGCAGGGTTATGTCCGGGCTTTGGCGCGGTGGGACAGGCAGTTTCATCCCAAGGAGGGTAGAATATATCCCCTGCTTTGGAAATTTGAATGGTGGATGGCTGCGGTTACGGTTCTGATCTTCGCTTTATTGATATCGCTTTTGAGCAGGGGAAATGTCTTCGAGCGGGGCGTCAGGGCGGGTTTGGGGTTGGGGGGATTGGCGCAGATGGGGATGCAGTTATCGCTAATATTGGGATTTCAATCGATTTTCGGGTATATGTATTATCAGCAGGCGGTTTTGATAGCCGGCTTTATGGCGGGCGCGGCTGGCGGAAGCTTTTCGGCGAGGCGGTGGGATGGGAAGTCATCGGCGGCGCAGCGGCGGGGTTTCGTCAGGGTGCAGGCTGGAGTGGTGCTTCTCCCGATAGTTGTATTAGCGGCCTTATTCGCCGTCAAGGGTATGGGAGGCATATCGAAACATCTGTTGACCGGAACTGCGGTGTTGTGCGGGTGGGTGGGAGGAATGCAATACAGTATAGGCGCCGGCTGCCTGCGCGGTGAAGCTTCCCGGCGAGGCGGCGGGCTTTACGCTGTCGACCTAGCTGGGGCGGCTTTGGGAGCTCTGGCGGTGGGAACACTGATGATACCGCTGTTAAATATGGCGCAGACCATATTAATTCTGGTATTAGCGGGAGTGGCGCCGTTGGCGCTGGCAGCGACGGGAATGATAAAAAATGGATTCCGGGCAAGCCGGATGTAAAATATTTGATATGCGATATTTGATATTTGATATAATGAAAACAATCATCATTATTAGCGGCAGAAAACTGTGGGTTGAGAACCCACCCTACGGC
>JABMRZ010000351.1 GCA_013202315.1 Candidatus Tariuqbacter arcticus
CGACGCTCCGCAGTCGACAGAATATAAAATAAAAACAGTTATATGGTGTCGGGGGCGGACACCCGAAACCACGATTAGAGGCGAATTTTCCTATTTCGGCAACAGCCCCTATGAAAATCGCTATAATTATCTGCTTGATTCGCTTAATCTGCTGTGAATTTTTTATCTTCTCTCAGACAACTATAGTCTTGCTCATTGACTTTTACAATAAAATCCTTGGCACTTGACACTTGAGACACGAGATCTGAGACTCGCACCTCCCAGCTCTCAGCTTGCAGCTTGCAGCTATTATCAACAGAAATAACCATGGAATAAGATGAAAATTTCACCTATGTATAACTATATTCTCGGTTTCACCGGACAGCTTAAAAAAGGATATAGACTGGTAGAAACCCCATCTTTGCCGAATATGACCTTCGATGCCGTGATTCTCTGCGGTATGGGAGGCTCCGCCATCGGCGGCGACTTACTAACAGGCTGCGCCAAACCGGATATCCCCATTCCATTCGCCATCAATCGCAGCTATCGCCTGCCAGGCTGGGTGAACGAAAAAACGCTGGCGATTTTCTCCAGCTATTCCGGCGGCACCGAAGAAACACTGAGCTGCTTCAATGAAGCGCAAAAGAAAAAAATCCCCTCCCTCGCCATCACCAGCGGCGGCCAATTGAGTAGACTGTGCTCCGAAACGAATATTCCAACCATAAATATTCCTGGGGGTCTTCCCCCGCGTGCAGCCTTGGGATATTCCTTCGCCCCGCTCTTTTCACTCTTTAAACGGCTGGAACTCATAAAATCTTCCAACGATGAATTTGAACGCGCCGTGGAACTTCTGGAAAAACTATCGGTCGAATATTCCCAGCCCGCCGGCGAACCGGCGAATTTAGCCGCTGAAATTCAGGGGAAAATACCGGTCTTCTATGCCGACGGTTTCAGGCTGGAAGCGATAATTTCAAGATTCCGATGCCAATTGGCGGAAAACGCCAAGACTTTAGCTTTCGGAAATGTCTTCACCGAACTGAATCACAACGAAATCGTCGGCTGGGGCATTCCCCCTGACACCATCGATAAATTCACCGCCATATTTATATGGGACCCCGAAAGCGATTACCGGGTGACCCGGCAAATGCAAGGCACGAAGGAAATCCTATCGAACTTGGGGCTGAAGGTTCACCATGTTCAAGCGCAGGGTGAAACCTTCTTAGCTAAAATGCTGTCCTTGGCGCACTTCGCCGATTGGCTCAGCTATCACTTAGCAGTATTGAACAGAGTCGACCCCATCCCAATTGAAAGGATAGATGCCCTGAAAAGGAAGCTCAAAAATAGCGAAAAAGGCAGTTGAAGATTGTGGAATTTTTTTAACCCATAATTTTGTATTTGTCAAGCAATTGAGTTATATTATGGGTTCAATTTGTCGGAATGAACGGTAATGTGAAGGAAGATACGCGGGTTGGAATTTACAAAGGTCCGAATATCGAAAAATAATATCATATAAAACTATTCTCCGGAGGAAAAAATGCGAAAAGGATTTGCATTAATCGTAGTAGTAATGTTCTTATTCAGCGCCGGCGCCGTTTATGCCCAAAATAGTCTGTCTTACATCCAAATCGGCAGCTTCAATCCCAAAGCTGCCGATTCAGGATTGATAATCGGGTTCGGCACAGCCAAAATGGTGGACGAACGAGTCGAACTGGGAATCTCACTCGATATATTCACAAAACAGCGGACAGATGAAGAACGCATCAGTTGGGAAGACCCCGTTACTAATGTCGTCATAGACACAGTTATAACTAACTTTGAATCCACTATATATATGTTCCCCATAATGGCGTATGCCTGCGTGAATTTCCCGGTCGAATTTCCCATCACCCCATATGTCAGCGGGAGCATAGGCTACACACTGCTGTGGAATTCATACGATAATTATGTCTCCGGAGCAGGCGAGACAAATTATTATGGCGGTTTCGGCTACAGATTTGCGGTTGGCGGGATGTATCCCCTTGGTTCCAAGTCAGCTTTTATCGCCGAATTGTTTTATAATTCATCTAAGCCCTCACATAGTGAAGAGACTGCAATCGGCCTCCCCACCCGCACCGAAGTCGATATGTCCGGCTTGGGAATTTGCCTCGGCTTGAAATTCGGCGGATTCGGTATCTTCTAAAACTGCCGGATTACTCCAAATTAATCTGGATTATAAACCGGCCCGTTGCCCATAGCCCACAGCCAATAGTTGTAGCCCGGATGTTTACATCCGAGGATTCGTATGATCATATTCTTACCAAGAATTATGTTCCTATAGCCCATTGCCTATAGCCCATAGCCCACAGCCTATAGTTGTAGCCCGGATGTTTACATCCGAGGATTCGTATGATTATATTCTTACCAAGAATTATGTTCCTATAGCCCATTGCCTATAGCCCATAGCCCACAGCCTATAGCCCATAGCCCACAGCCTATTTTCAATAAAAACAACTACAATATATGATTTTCAGCTATTAAGGAGAATGAATGAGCGAATTCATATTCACTTCAGAATCGGTGACTGAAGGCCACCCCGATAAAATCGCCGATCAGATTTCCGATGCCGTGTTGGACGAAGTATACAAAGAAGACCCCTTCGGACGAGTAGCCTGCGAAGCTTTCGTGACCACCGGTATGTGCTTGGTTGGAGGCGAAATCAGCACTACCAGTTATGTCGAAATTCCCGCAGTGGTCAGGAATGTTATCAAGGATATCGGATATACCAACGCCGAATTCGGCTTCGACTGCGAAACCTGCGCAGTCCTAACCACCATCGACCAGCAGTCCAGCGATATCGCTATGGGCGTCGACAGAGCCGGCGCCGGCGACCAGGGAATGATGTTCGGATATGCCGTCGATGAAACTGAAGAACTGATGCCTATGCCCATTATGCTGGCGCACAGACTTACCAGCAGATTAGCGCAAGTCCGCAAAGAAGGAATTATCCCCTACCTCAGACCCGATGGTAAATCCCAGGTGTCCGTCCGCTATGTCGACGGTAAGCCGGTGGAAGTCCTAACCGTGGTGATTGCCGCCCAGCATGACCCGGAACCCTCCCGGGCGGAAATCAGAAAGGATTTGAAAGAGAAGGTCATATACCAGGTTCTGCCGCAGGATATGTTCGATAAAGAAAAATTAGTCTGCCATATTAATCCCACCGGCAGATTCGTCATCGGAGGGCCTCAAGGAGACGCCGGACTGACCGGAAGGAAAATCGTGGTCGACACCTACGGCGGATTAGCCCCTCACGGAGGCGGCTGCTTCTCCGGGAAAGACCCCACCAAAGTCGATCGCAGCGGTTCCTACGCCGCCCGGTATGTCGCTAAAAATATCGTCGCTTCCGGCTTGGCGAAAAAATGCCTGCTTCAAGTCGCCTATGCCATTGGCGTGGCAGAACCCGTCTCCCTTATGATAAATTCATTTGGAACTGGCGAAATTACCGATGCAGAACTCATCAAGCTGGTGAGGAAACACTTCGATTTAACCCCAGCGGGCATCATTGATAAATTGAACCTGCGCCGCCCGGTCTACAGGCAAACCGCCGCCTATGGACATTTCGGAAGAAACGAAGACGGATTCACCTGGGAACTAACCGATATGGCGGATGAACTCAAGAATGGCTGAACGAAACCCCAGCATTTTTAACCACCTGTCCAAGATTGTTGCCGGTGATTGAATAGTGTAGTTTTTCAGCCGGGTTATGCCCGGCTTTTTTGCGGGATAAACCCTCATGAGCCCGCGGCGCACAACTTAGAGTGAAAATAGGATATGAATTCCTCTCCGGAATACTCTGGACAGAACGGGGATTACAATCCCCTAACCCCTAACCCCTAAATCCTAAATCCTAAATCCTATTTTCAAAAGAATGTAATCCAATATAACCGCTTAATAATCAACTTAAAACACTAAGGAAATCAATGAATTACGATGTAAAAGACTTGAACTTGGCAACTGAAGGCAAGAGGCGGATACTCTGGGCTGAAAATGATATGCCCGTTCTAAAACTCATCCGAGAACGCTTCGATAAAGAAAAACCCCTGGCGGGCAGAAAAATGTCCGCCTGCCTGCATGTCACCGCGGAAACCGCTAATGTCGCCCGCACCCTGGAAGCTGGCGGCGCCGACCTGGTGCTCATCGCCTCCAACCCGCTGTCCACCCAAGATGATGTGGCTGCCTCTTTAGTCGAAGACTTCGGTATTAAGGTCTTCGCCATCAACGGCGAAGATACCCCGACTTACTATAAACACATCGCCGCCGCAGTCGAACACCGACCGGTCATTACTATGGATGACGGCGCCGATCTGGTCTCCGCTATGCACAAAGGCTATGATGATATCGCCAAAGGCATCATCGCTTCAATGGAAGAAACTACCACCGGCGTAATTAGACTGCGCGCTTTAGCGGCAAAGGGGAAACTGCGCTTCCCGGTAATCGCTGTCAATGATGCGCAAACCAAATTCCTCTTCGACAACCGCTATGGCACCGGTCAATCCACCGTCGACGGCATCATCCGCGCTACCGATATATTGTTGGCGGGAAAAATTGTGGTGGTGTCGGGTTATGGATGGTGCGGGCGAGGGTTCGCTATGCGAGTGCGCGGTATGGGCGCCATTGTCACCATCACCGAAGTCGACCCCATCAGAGCCCTGGAAGCGGCGATGGACGGATACCGGGTGATGCCTATGGCGGAAGCGGCCCAAATCGGCGACCTGTTCTGCACCCTAACCGGCGATATGCATGTCCTTCGCCCGGAACACTTCGATATGATGCAAGACGGCGCTTTCGTGTGCAACAGCGGTCATTTCGATATCGAAATCGATATCCCCGGCTTGACAAAAATGTCAAAGAAGATTCGCAAAGGGGTCAGGAATTTCGTCGATGAATATATTCTCCAGGATGGAAGACGCATCTTCCTGCTGGCTGATGGACGATTGATTAACCTCGCCGCCGCCGAAGGTCATCCCGCCTCGGTGATGGATATGTCCTTCGCTACTCAAGCGCTGGCTGCGGAATGGGTGGTGAATAACGCTGAAAATATCGATGTCAGAGTGCACGATATTCCAACCGAAATTGAAGATTGGATTTCACGCCTCAAATTGAAAACGATGAACATCGGAATCGACACCCTCACCCCCGAACAGGAAAAATACCTGAAGAGCTGGGAAATCGGAACTTGATATTTGCATACAACGGGTTATATACTGCAGGGCTGTTGAAATTCACTGCTTAAATTCTGAAATTCGTATCTTTTCTGACAGAAAATCGGGTAATATCCTATTTCGTATCATTATAGCTTTATAAAAAACCGCACCCATATTCTTCATTCCGGCTTGTCCGGAATCGGCTGGTACTACTA
>JABMRZ010000352.1 GCA_013202315.1 Candidatus Tariuqbacter arcticus
ACAGCTATCAGCTATCAGCTGCAAGCTGCAAGCTATGTGGAACTGGTGATTTATGATGTGATGGGACGGGAAGTGGCGAAGTTGATCGACGATTATCGTCCAGCCGGGGTTTATGAAGCTGTTTTCAATGCTTCTAATCTTTCCGGCGGAGTTTATTTTGCCAGGTTGACCGCCGGGAATTATCAGCAGACGCAGAAGTTATTACTGATAAAGTGAGGCGTTCATTAATGATAAGCCCCCGATATTGGGGGCTTTTTTTGTATATCAGATGCTAATAATCATAACGAAATTTCTTAATTTTATATGAAAAAATCTTGACTTTTATTCTATTTAGTATAAATTTACATGTAGGTTAAATTATATCAATCCCTTTAATTTACAAGAATTGGAGGATATCATGAAGTCCATTACTATTATTTTAACAGTATTAATCCTGTCGTGCGGAATTGCCTTCGCCCAACCACCCGACACGCTGTGGACCCGCACTTACGGCGGAACTCTTGATGACAGGGGAGAGTGTGTTCAGCAGACCACCGATGGGGGATACATCCTCGCCGGATGTACCAAGTCCTATGGCGCCGGCAACTATGATTTCTACCTGGTTAAGACCAACGCCGCAGGTGATACTCTTTGGGCCCGCGCCTGCGGCGGAAGCACTATTGATTGGGCCCGTAGTGTCCAGCAGACCACCGATGGCGGGTATATTCTCGCCGGATATACCCAATCTTATGGCGCCGGTTCAAAGGATTTCTACCTGGTGAAGACTAACTCTGCTGGTGACACCCTCTGGACCCGCACCTACGGCGGAAGCGGTGATGATCAAGGGTATTCCGTTCAGCAGACTACCGATGGAGGGTATATTCTGTCGGGAGCTACTATGTCCTATGGCGCCGGTTCAAAGGATTGCTACCTGATTAAGACCGATTCCGCGGGTGACACACTTTGGACCCGAACCTATGGCGGAAACCATATTGAGTGCGCCCGCAGTATTCAGCAGACCACCGATGGAGGGTATATTGTGGCGGGATATACAGGTTCCTATGGCGCTGGTGCCTATGATGTCTATCTGATTAAGACCGACTCAAATGGCGACTCTCTATGGACCCGCACCTATGGTGGGGAATATAGCGACCAGGGTTTTTCCGTTCAGCAGACCACCGATGGAGGGTATGTTGTCGCGGGAGATTCCCCTAACTATAGCGCCGGTGTCACCGGTCTCTACTTGATGAAGACCAACGCCACTGGTGACACTGTCTGGACCCGCACCTACAGCGGAAGCGTTGCTGTGAAAGGGTATAGTGTTCAGCAGACCACCGATGGCGGTTATATCGTAGCGGGTGATGACTATTCCTTTGGCGCTGTTTCATGGAATCCCTACTTGGTGAGGACCGACGCCGCTGGCGACAGTCTCTGGACCCACAGCTACATCGGAAGCGTTTCCAGTGAATGCCATAGTGTTCGGCAGACCACCGATGGCGGGTATGTTGCAGCGGGATATACCTCTGACTATGGTGCCGGTTTGTTCGATTTCTATCTGATTCGTCTCGAAGGGGAAGCACCGCCACCAATATTTGAAGTTATCCTAACCCCCTACAACCCGCCCATCCAGATTCCCGCCACCGGGGGTTCCTTCGACTTCAATATCGAGGTGAATAATAATGGCGCATTTTCAGTGATTATGGATTTCTGGACCATGGTCACCTTACCTAACGGACAGGAAATTGGCCCTATCATCTTTGTAACCGATTATATACTGAACGGATTCTCTTCCGTCAGTCGCGACCGCACTCAAGAGGTGCCCGCCCATGCACCCACTGGCAACTACATCTATGACGGTTACCTCGGTACATATCCCTTTAATATCAATGCCGAAGACCACTTCAACTTTGAAAAACTCGCTATTTCTGATGGTGGCACCATTGTTCATGATTGGTACAGCTGGGGGGAAAGTTTTGATGACATCACCGGTGAAGCATCAATGGGAACTCCGAATGAATTCATGCTTTCGTCCGCCTATCCCAACCCCTTCAATCCTTCGACAGCTATCAGCTATCAGCTGCAAGCTGCAAGCTATGTGGAACTTACGATTTACGATATTCAGGGGCGGGAAGTGGCGAAGTTGGTCGACGATTATCGTCCGGCTGGAACTTATGAAGCGGTTTTCAACGCTTCTAATCTATCCGGCGGGGTTTATTTTGCTAGGTTGACCGCGGGGAATTATCAGCAGACGCAGAAGCTGCTGTTGGTCAAGTAGGAGCTGGGTGAACCGTGTGAGAAAGAACTTGAAACACAGAAATACACAGAAAGCACGGAAGACACAGAATTGGATTCCCGCTAAAGGCATACGGGAATGATCCGCCGATGGGCGGATTCAGCATTAGATTCCATAGGAGCCGGAAAAGTCCCCCCTAACCGTCCTTTACGAAAGGGGGGATTATCGGTTTCGGAGATTATAAACAGTGGACGGCTTTGCCGCTAAACAAGCCTTCATTGAGGAAAAATGAATATCTATCTTGAATGTATACCCTGCCTTGTTCGTCAAACATTAGAACTCATCACTCGCACTGATAAAAGCATATCGGCTCAGAAAGAAATGATGCGCGAAGCTTTAGCCGCTTTATCAGAGTTGGATTTCAGTCAATCGCCGCCCAAGATGATGCACACTATCCACCGCTTGATAGCTGGAAAAGTCAGCGGTTTCGATCCTTATCAAAAAGAGAAGGAGGAAATGAACCGCTTGGCTTTACAGCTTTATCCCAGGTTGAAATCTATGGTGGAAGAGTCTTCCCACCCTTGGGAAACCGGCTTGCGTTTGGCGATTGCGGGGAATATAATAGACTTGGCGGCTAAGAATTCGGTGGAATTGGAAGATGTTGAAAAGTCCATCCAGGAATCGCTTACCCTTCCCTTGCCGCCGAGGGCGGCTCATCATTTGAAGACAGCGGTTGAAAAAGCGGATTCCATCCTATATTTAGGTGATAACGCCGGGGAAATCGTCTTTGACAAGCTATTTATCAAGCAGATGCCCTATGATAAAATCTGCTTCGCCGTCCGGGGAGAACCCATACTCAATGACGCCACTATGAAAGACGCTGTCGATGTGGGAATGACCGAAATGGTGGAGGTTATCGACAACGGAACCGATGTCCCCGGAACCATCTTAGAAGAATGTTCTCCTGAATTCGTCCGAAGATTCAATCAAGCGGATTTGATAATTTCCAAAGGACAGGGGAATTATGAAACCTTGAGCGAGGCGCGAAATAAAATAATTCACCTCTTCAAGGTAAAGTGCCCTATAGTTGCTGTCGATATTGGAATTGAAACCGGGGAATTGGCGGTGATTTGGAATTAATCGCCGCGTGCTGCGAGCTGCGACTAGCGAGTAATTTGTCAGCTTTTAATAAGCCGACCTACATTTATATGAATAATTCAGGCTAATAATAAACAAAATAAATGGCTGTTAATATGAGGCAATTATCTATTGTTTCAATTGTTATACTACTATTATCAATCACCACAATCGATAGTAATTCTCAGAATACTCTAAACAAAGACGCCTGGGGGGAGATGTTCTGTCGATTGGGATTGACCGAGGATGACCTGGGCTTTCAGCCCAAAGGCTATTGGACGAGGTACCCCGACCCGAAGGATATACCTTACAAGATGCTCGCCTTCGATGATTTATTCGCTGAACCGCAATATATTTACGATTTCGTCAGGATAATGGCGTTGTCGGTCGAGGATTACCTGCATCCCGATTATCTCGCCGAACACAATAACGGTCTGCTCAAAGTGGCTTATTATTGTGGAATCCGCAATATGACCGCCCAATTCCGGGATTACAGCGCCTCTTTGTGGGCGGAAATTGACGATGAAGAACCACTTTTAATGGCGATTAAAGGGATTTATCAGCAGACCGGCAGGGTCTACCGCTTCAATGTACTGGGAAACGCCGCCGATTTCCCCTTGATAGAACGCGACTTGCGGGAAGCGATTGCGCCCATTCATATTGCAGTGCGGAAAGCGGTTGCACGAACAATCCTGCACCTATTGGAAGCTCACCGTTTCCAGCAGATTGCGGTCCGCAATATCGATTATCAGGATGCGGTCGACTGCTGGCGCATCCGGCAATTGGGGGAAACTCAATTCGACGGCATGGAATATTTCCCTCAACTTGAAGACTGCGCTCAAAATCTGGACTTCAATTCGATTTATTACGCCGGCTGCAAACTTCTGGAATCTTCGGAACAATTGGCAGACACGCTGATAGCCTTAAAGGAGAGCTTGAAGATTGATTGGAAGAAACAGAATATGGATGTTTACACCCCCATCGGGCGCCTGGTGATTGCAGGGACCGGGAAGGATACCCATCAATATTCAGACGCCTTTCTGGTGATAGACTTGGGCGGGAATGATACTTATCGCGGGGCGGTCGGTTCCACACCTTCGTTGGAAATTCCAATATCACTCACAATCGACCTTGATGGGAACGACAAATACATTAACGATGATGAATTTCTTCCTTCGCAGGGGGCGGCTATCCTGGGGGCGGGGATGCTGTTGGATGTGTCAGGGAACGATTATTACCAGTCCAAGCGTTTATCTCAAGGCGCGGCTATGCTGGGCATCGGGATTTTGGCGGATTTGGAAGGCGATGACGAATACCGGTTGTGGACATCCGGTCAGGGGGGCGCTTATTTTGGTATCGGGCTCGCTATCGACAACCGCGGCGATGATAAGTATTACCTTTGGGGCGACGGACAGGGATACGGCGGCGTGGGGGGGGTGGGAACATTGGTCAACCGTTCCGGAGATGATAAATACTATTGCGAACCGTTAGCCGAAAAGGCCTTCCGCCCGGACTATCATTCCAAGGATGGTAAATTAAATTATTCCTACGCTCAAGGCTGCGGAATCGGCCGGCGGGGAGATGTTTCCGACGGACATTCCTGGGCGGGTGGAATGGGGACGCTCATCGACATCGAAGGGAACGACCTGTATGAATCGGCGAACTGGTCTTTGGGATGCGGGTATTGGTATGGGATGGGCTTCGTATACGACGGTTCAGGGAACGACACTTACAAGAGCGCCAGTTGGACTCAGGCGGCGGGGGCGCATTTCTGCATCGGAGCTTTGATTGACGAAGCGGGGAATGATGTTCATCAATGCTGGGAGGAACAATCGGTGGGAATGGGATTCGGGCACGATTACACCATTGCGCTTTTTCTCAACCGGGGCGGGGACGATGTATATAAATTGAAGGATAACGGCTTGGGATACGCAATCAATATGTCACAGGTGTTTTTCTTCGATACGGCGGGGGAAGACCGATATATCACCGGCGGGAAGGGGGATAATTACGGCTGGAACAATTTCGACAGATTTAATCCGCCCATTATCGGAGCGTTTCAAGTTCTGTTTTCGAATCAGATTTGCCTTTTCGCCGATATGGATGGGAAAGATAATTACACTATCATCGACTATGAAACCGGCGCGAAGGGCGTCGATGAGCGGATGAGCGACGGCGCGGAAATCTTCTTCCCCACCGAAGCAGAACTCGATTCCCTCGCCAATAAGCGTTATTATGGTTTGGGGAAGGATTTTAAGGATTGGGATGGTCCGGAGATGGAATATTTCAGGGATAAGATGAAGAAGAGGTTTGAGGGATTTAAGAAATAGTTATCCCAAATAGTTATTAGTGGGTTGAGAACACACACCACATTTTAAAATTCGAAACTCGAAATTCGAAATACGAAACAAATTAGAAATCAGAAATACGAAACATCAGATTGATGGTGGGTTGAGAATCCACCCCACATTCAAGTCTCAATATCAGCTTTTTGATTTTGCCTTTTTGAAGTGATTATATACGCGTGCCTAATATCAAGGCCAAAAAAGATGCAGTTTTTTACCTCCGTAATAGTATGTTCCATCGAAATAAATTTATGAATATTATCCAGCTCCGGATTATTAACATCGATGAAGATTATTCTTGAAATAAAAATTATATCTTCTATATTAAGATATGATTGGAGACTATTTGACATATAGCGTAAAGCTGATACTTCATCCACTTTAATCCAGGGCGCGGATACAACTAAATCCCATCTATTGGGAGATTCTTCACGGAGAAAAAGCGCAAACAGACTAAAAGGACCTTTCTCCGATGAAATTTCTCTTTCCATAGCTATTAGTTTTTCTGCTAATTGTCTCATAATTTTCTCAATATTGTTATTGTAGAATTAATCATCTGTTCAGCTATTGAACGGCTTGCGCGCCCAATGGTTTCGTATCGCACTTGTGGATCCCATAGTGAAACTACCGACCATTCAATATGAAATTCTTTCTTGATTCTTTTTTCAATTCCGGAAAGCTTAAGCAATGTGTCTAAATCATAAGTTCTGAAACTGCGTAAGTCATCAAATTCTTTATTTGTAAAAGGATATCCATCCCAATGTAAAGTTTTGCATATTCTATGCTTCAAGGCTATTTCAATCGCATACCCACATAGATATATTGCTCCATTATATCGCTTGTTTTGAAATAATGTTTCCGAGTCTTTGAGTCTTGCTCGGGCGATTTTTCTCAATTCAGCTCTGCTTATCATTAAAAGCTAAAGGTAATTAATATCTGTTATTTATCAAAATTGATAATTCCATTTTCGTTGTAATATAATCATTATAATTGATAAATTCAATATCTTAAAATGGGTTTTTAGTACCATAATACAAAAATTCGTGTTTTATCTGGCAGAATTTCGTATTATATTATGTTTTATATAGACTTACAAAGTCTGCTAGGCTCATGGTTCATGTGTTAATGTTCA
>JABMRZ010000353.1 GCA_013202315.1 Candidatus Tariuqbacter arcticus
ATCAACCATGAGCCTTGCAGACTTTGTAAGTCTATATAAAACATAATATAATACGATTTTCTGCCAGAAAAAACACGAATTTTTGAATTATGGTACTAAATGAACCTTATTTCCATCAACAGCTTCTTTACAGCTTTCGGTCTTTCACTCAATTCGGGCAAAGCCAACTCAAACGCTCGGCATTGACGAGAGAGCTTAAAGAAAATCTCCATATGGCTCTTATTCATAGGAGGCAAAGATAATGAAATCAATCTCATAGACGATTCACCTGGGCTGATAGCGGTCAATTCCGGCTCCTCCAAAGCCCTGATAATAGGGAATACCAATACTTCGGGCACCATAAACTCGGCGCTCGAACTATCCCTATCGTCCTCCGGATTATATGTGTTTTTGATCCCCGTATCCTCCTCGCCGGCGTTATGCAAAAGAATCTTATGGCTGAAACCCTGCGCTGTTATCTTCCCCTCCTCTTCAGAAAGGAACACCCTGTCATCGGACAATATCTTGCCTCCGCTCTCAGATAACCAACGCGCTAATGTCGACTTTCCGCTCCTGGTCTTCCCTGGGAACAACATATTTACCTCCAATTTGCCCCCCGAAGCGTGAAGGGGATAACTGCCCTTCTCTCGTAGAAACACCATCAACGCTGTCTCAAAAACGACTTCAGGCAGCCCGCTTATCCTATGATCCTTGGGCGCTCGAATTCCAATTAATTCGCCCTCGAAATATATTTCAAATATCGTCCCGGAGATGTCGACAAAAACCCGGTTCGTTCCATACCCAATCTGTCCATTTATCATCGGATACCACTTCACCCCTTCCAAATCAAAGCCGCCTTCATCAGCCCAGACAATCTCAACCACCGCTTCCGCCCGGCTTAGATTCTCAGCCGGTTCCAAATTATTGAGCAGTCTCGCCCCAAAACCGACTTCGGAACGGATTTCCAAAATGGAGCCTAAGGTTCCCCACCTTGCTTTACTAAAAAAACTCATCTTCTTCCACTAAACCCTCATTCTTCAGATTATCCACAAATTCGCTGAAATCTCTTGAAATCTGAGCTGGAGAACCTCCGAATTCATCCCGTAGATTCCGCATTATCTTGTCGTCCCGCAATCCATCGACTATCCCATTCCATACTATCAACCCGGTATTGTTCAACCGAAAATATTCGCCGTTATCCAGCTTGAAAATAATCATTTCACCGGCTACTTCTTCCCAAACAATGTTCTTCGCCGGTTTGTAAATTTTTTTCCTCAAAGCCTAATTATCTCTTTTATACACTAATTTTAAAATCTTCTTTGTCGGTTAATGCCTGCACGAAAATCTTTATCCTGCTAAACAAATATCTGGGGTCGAATCTGTATTTGACTCCCAATGGAAGCTCCAAAGTCAACCTTGGATGCGGAAATATCGACTTGAACAAATATGCCGCCTTGTTTCCGAAACCATTGAGCAGACTTAAATCTCTCTTTATCCGGGTTCGCGCAGATATGTCTCGCCGAGGCTGGAACATTTCAGGCACACTGAAATAACCGCTGTCCGACGGTCTGTGTTCGGGGAAAAGTCTCTCAACCCTCTTCGACAACCGTTCATCTTCAAAAAGCCCGGCAGCGAGCTTCAAAGCGGTGACCACCACTCGCTCCGCTCGATATTTAGCGGCCAATCCCCTGAATAGTTCGGTATTGAGGGAGGATTCAAAACGCTTCATATAATACCAAATATCCCTGAACCAAATCAACCGAAAAAACGAATGCTTGAGCGTGTGCCAGCATAAATGTAAAAGACCCAGTTCCGGCGATAGAACCTTTAATCTGACTCCGTCAATTTCAACTTCACAAGCTGTCGACCAACACTCCGCCGCCTGAATGAACTTCGGACCCGGCGCAATCGAAAGGTTTGCGTGCAAGTCGATGTGCAAATACCGTGCCCTCGAATGAAAATACTCCCTCGAAATTCCCAGTTTCGCGCACACTTCTATGTCAAACCGGTTGCTCAAACAAGGAAACTTCTCAAACCCGCTTCTTAATAATAACTGTTCAGCCCTGATGAAATCCCATTCCTGCACCAAAAAATCATGATCGGCAAACTGGCGGGGCACACCCGGAGGATATACCAAATCAGAAAAATATATTCCCTTAACGACTATAAAAGGTATATCATTGTTTTTGAAAAGGTTAGCTAAATCGTAGAATCCATACTTCAAAGCCATCCTCTGAACCGCGATCGACCGCTTATCCTCCTCGAATAGACCCAGAACCTTTTCATCGACCGCTTCGGACGAATACAGCCCCTCCCGCCCGGCGACCAGATCGACCAAATGGTGAAATTTTACCAGTTCATAGAACCTTCCCCCGTCCACCGCCGTTGAAACCGGTCTCTTGCCCCGGGTAATGTTAAGTAAACATTTAAATTCCGGATTTGTCCCTGGCACTTCCACCGAATATCATCCGTTTAATCGAACTTAGCTTAATGATAATCTTAAATTTATAGTATGATATATAGGCTGTTGCCCGGCTTGCCCCCCTGTTTGTTATACTATCTAAATGCTTGATTTGTTCTCCCCGCTTTACAGCCGTGACCCTGCCTATCACCGACCCGAGTTCAACCGGATACGGGCGAAATTTATCATCACCCTTCTCTATGAACTGCCCCCGGGCAAGCTCTTTCTTAACAACACGATGCGCAATTAAGTGCCCCCGCTTCCGAAAAACGACCACATCCCCCACCGATATCGATTCCGGTTGAACTACTTCAATATACAGCAAATCCCCGGGCAATATCTCCGGCCGCATACTGAAACCCCTGGCAATCAACTCGAATCGAAAGCCCGGGACTAATCGCCGCTCCTCAAATTTATCCAAATTAGAAACAGGCAATATTTGCCTACCAATAGATTCGGCACAATGCAAATTATTCAAACACTAATGCTTAGAACTATAATAACCAACTCCTATAAAACCAATCTATGAGTCCCACAACTATAACACCATCCATATCATCATCCCCCGACATACTCTTTATCAGTCCCTAACCCGGACGAGCCGGAACC
>JABMRZ010000354.1 GCA_013202315.1 Candidatus Tariuqbacter arcticus
AAAGGGTAAACCCTCATGCGAGGGGCTCTTTCGCGAATCCTCTCACAACTTAGTATGAAAATTGGGTATGGATTCCCGCTAATACTATGTGGAAATGACAGCCCCCTAAATCCTAAATCCTAAATCCTATTTTCAAAGTAAAAAAATATCACTTGTAAATATGAACCCACAAGACAAGACCGGAATCCTGGTGATAAACCCGGGCGCCACTTCGACCAAAGTCGCCATTTTCGACCGTGAAGAGGCTTTGCTCCGGGATAACTACCAGCACCATTCGGATGAAATCAATAAATTCCCCCGGGTGATTGATCAGTTCGACTATCGGCGGCAGATACTTGAGGAACGACTATCCTCCATCCTCAAGGGTATTAGGCTGCTGGCGGTAGCCGGGCGGGGAGGTCCCTTGAAGCCGCTGGAAGGGGGCACATACCTGATCAATCAAGCGATGATTAATGACCTCAACAGCATAAAATATTCCGACCACGCATCCAACCACGGAGCGCTTTTAGCGCACTATTTCGCTGAAAAGCTTTCGCTTAAAGCCTATGTGGTCGACCCGGTGACTGTGGATAATTTCACCGACTTGGCGCGGCTGTCAGGGCTGCCGGAAATTGAACGCAAATGCCGTTCCCACGCATTGAATATCAAAGCCACCGGCAGGATCGCCGCTGAAAAGCTGGGCAAAAAACTGGAAGATATCAACTTGATTGTGCTCCATTTGGGAAGCGGGTTTTCCATTTGTCCCCTGCAAAGCGGGAAAATCGTCGATGTCAACGATGCCCTGTTGGGAATGGGGCCATATTCGGTCAACCGCGCGGGAGCGATGCCCATCGGAGCCCTGGTGAAGCTTTGCTTCTCCGGGCGATACACTGAAAATGAAATACTGAAAAAACTATCCGGAGAATCGGGACTTCAGGCGTATATCGGCACTTCCGATATGAAGCAAGCCCTGACTCGCATCGAAAGCGGCGATGAGGAAGCCGAACTGGCTGTCGAAGGTATGCTCTACCAGGTGGCGAAGGAAGCGGGAGCGTGCGCCGCCGTGCTCAAAGGGAAAGTCGACGGAGTGGTATTAACCGGCGGGGTCGCTCATTCGGTATATGTAGTTGAACGCCTGCGGGAATACCTGAGTTTCCTCGCCCCTTTCATGGCGATACCCGGTGAATTTGAAATGGAGGCGTTGTCAAGAGGAGTCTATCGCGTATTGGACGGGAAAGAGGAAGCTAAGATTTATCGCCAGGATGAATAACATAGTTGTGATTTATTACTTCATTACTTTATTTACTGTGAATCTTAGTCTTATAAAAACAAACACGCATAGATTAATTTCGTTTAGTATAAATGTCAACAATAAAATGAAATCAATGGAATCCAAGAACAATCTTTCGCGCCCCATAAAGACCCGGCTCAGTAAATTATTCGATATAGAATATCCCATTATCCAGGGGGGAATGATTTGGGCGGCGGGGTGGAAGCTCGCTTCAGCCGTGTCCCAAGCGGGCGGATTAGGGCTCATCGGAGGCGGCTCGATGCAGCCCGATCTATTCCGGGAACACATCCGAAAAGCTAAAGCCGCCGCCAACAAACCCTTCGGAGTCAATATCCCTCTGATGTATGAACATTCGCCGGGATTACTAAAGGCTGCTATTGAAGAAAATATTGACATCGTGTTCACTTCGGCGGGCAATCCGGCGAAAATTGCCGACACCGTCAAATCTGCGGGCATAAAATGGGTTCACTGCGTCCCCACCGTGAAGATGGCGCGGAAGGCGCAGGATGCCGGGGTCGACGCTGTGGTCGCCGAAGGGGTTGAAGCCGGCGGGCACAACGGCTTCGACGGGGTCACCACCTTTTGCCTGGTTCCCCAAGCGGCGGATGCGGTGGATATTCCGGTTATCGCCGCTGGAGGGATTTGCGATTGGCGAGGATTCAAAGCGGCGATGATCTTGGGCGCTGAAGCTGTCCAAATCGGCACCCGCTTCGCCGCCGCCATCGAATCTTCTGCCGCGGAAGAATATAAACGGGCGGTGGTAGATTCAAATGACACGGGGACTTACCTCGCTTTCCGCACCATAGGTCCCATCAGGATAGTCCGAACCGCTTTCGCCCAAAGAATTCAGCGGGCGGAATATCAAGGCGCTTCAGCGGAAGAACTGCACCAACTTCACGGTAAGGGAAGGGGGCGGTTGGGTATCTTCATGGGAAACGGTGATGAAGGGCTTTTCGAAGCGGGTCAATCTGCCGGCATGGTGAGCGAAATTATAAGCGCAGGGGAAGTAGTGCGAGACTTAGTGCGGGGATATTGGGAGCATCAAGATTGCTTGTGAATTGCATACAATCACTGTCGAATGCGGAGAATCGACAGCACAAATTATGGGAGACTATTAAGCGCTTATTAAACAAACATCGATAAAAAATTGTCGATCCGCTCTACAGCGGACTAATTTTCTCAGGATTATTACTTCATTACTTAATTACTGTGAATCCTTATCATTACTTCATTACTTCATTTACTGTGAATCCTTATCATTACTTCATTACTTAATTTACTGTGAATCTTACTTTATCTACTGTTAATCCTTATCATTAATTCATTACTTCATTTACTGTGAATCCTTCACCTCATTCACACGCTCCAGAGTGGGAATGCATAATCGGTGTCGATTGCGGACAGCCTGTCCGA
>JABMRZ010000355.1 GCA_013202315.1 Candidatus Tariuqbacter arcticus
CGCGGGAATGACAAGTTTGGGATATTTTCAGACAGACTGGTAACCGAAAATCATAGGATTTAAAATTAGAATATGAGCATTAATTACACATTATTATACTTATCAGAATACATAATAATCATTTTATTTATCGTTGGTTGTTCAAGTAAGAACATTAATAGAATCGATACTTCCGACGAGGTGGATTCGGGTGTCGTATCAGCGTTCGCCGACACATTGTCGGTTTCAGAGGAGGATTCTTCGGAATCGGTCATTGAATCTGAAGCGGTGATTGACCTGAATCATGATTGGCTGGGGCTTACGAACGGCGAGAGACTGGATTCTTCCTTCATACTATTGGAGGCGGCGGTTTTTTGGCAGGATGAGGGGGACTTTTTAGCGATGGAGTATTATTTTTTACGGGCGGTCGACATTTTGGGACATATCGACCCTGAAGACCCGGAAATAGAACGGGAAGACTATGATGAATTGGTGAAGGAGATCCGGCATTTTTATCATAATTTCATACTGACTTTAGATTTCCTGCCGGAAGAAAGCACACCTGAAGCGGTAATGGCGGGGATTGAAATCGCTGAAGGGGACACCTTAAATGGTGAGAACGGATTCTTTAAGAAGCCGGAAGTATCGATAGATTCGACCGCCCTCGATTCGGTGTTATCGGTGGAATACCAGTTCCCTCCGGTTCCGCTTTCGGAACATAAAAAGGTCAAGAAGGCGATAAATTTTTTTCAGAATAAGGGGCGGCGGGTATTTACAAAATGGCTGGAGCGGGCGGAATATAATGTTTCGCCAATGCAGAAGATTCTGCGCGAAGAAGGGCTTCCAGAGGAGCTGGTTTATATAGCGATGGTGGAATCGGGCTTCAATCCCAAGGCATATTCCTACGCTCACGCGGCGGGTCCGTGGCAGTTCATCCGTTCGACCGGGCGCATATTCAGATTGAAGATTGATTGGTGGTATGATGAGCGGCGTGATCCGGTAAAGTCGACTTATGCGGCGGCGAAATATTTGAAAAAGCTGTATTTCGACTTTGAGGATTGGTATCTCGCTCTGGCGTCTTACAATTGCGGCGAGGGGAGGGTTAAGCGGCATATCAAGAGGTACAAGACCAAGGATTTCTGGCGGTTAAGCAGACTTCCCCGTCAGACCCGGAATTATATCCCCACTTATTTGGCGGCGATGACAATCGCTTTGAATCCCACCGAATACGGTTTTGACGATTTTGTATTGAAGAATCCACCGCCTTATGATTCGGTGTTGGTGACAGAATGCCTCGATTTAAAGCTAATCGCGGAGATTGTGGACACGACATATAAGTGCATCAAGGAACTGAATCCGGCGGTTGTCAGGTGGTGCACCCCTCCCACCCAGGACAGCATCTGGCTGAAGATACCGGTGGGGCGGGCGGATAAGTTCTACCAAGGAATAGTGCAAATCCCCGAAAACCAGAAGCGGAGCTGGGTGCGGTATAAAGTCAGGCGCGGCGAAACCCTTTCAATTATTGCGCGTAAGTATGGCACTACGATGACCGCAATCGCGGATATAAAATCGAATAAAATCAGGAACCGCCATAAAATCCGCGAAGGGCAGATTTTACTCATACCGGTTCCCCCTCACAAATACAGTAAGGCTTGGGCGGTCAGCGAGCCTTCGGAACAGTATTATCCGCCTGAAGCGGGGGATAGAATCACCTATGTTGTCCGGCGGGGGGACAATCTTTCCACCATCGCTGAAAAATACCGCACAACCGTCAGTAAGTTGAAGCGGTGGAACGGTTTATACGGCAAGAGGTATATTTATCCAGGGCAGAAATTGACTATATGGTTGAAGGGTGCGTCTCTCGCCGACAACTCTAAAGATGAAAGTTATACCGGCACCGGCGATAATATTAACAAACCGAATTTCCACCGGGTTGCGCCGGGAGAATCTCTGTGGATTATCGCGAAAAAGTATGGTGTTTCGTTGAATGAGCTCAAGCGGCTGAACGGGCTTTCGGGGCGGTGCGTCATTCGTCCGGGCGACAAGCTGCTGCTTGTCAGCGGGGATGACCGCGATTCGGGGGATTTGGAAGCGAGGATTTACACGGTTAAGCGGGGGGACACTTTGTGGGATATTGCGGAGGTTTTCGGGGTGCGGTTGAAGGATTTGAAGCGGGCGAATAATATCGATGGTTCGGATATGATTCGTCCCGGCGACAGGTTGAAGATACCGGGTTAGGATATTTGATATTTGATAATTGATATTTGATATTTGATATTTGATATTTGATATAGTAATTGGTGAAACGGTGAACTGGTAAAACAG
>JABMRZ010000356.1 GCA_013202315.1 Candidatus Tariuqbacter arcticus
TCTCAATCCCGACATTTCTACATTACAATTATTTATGTCGCTCATTATAAGTTATTTCCCTCCTAATATTAACTTTTCCCATCGCTCCTTTTCCGCAGCCATACGATCGACCTCTTTCTGTTTTTCATTTATCACCATTCGTGCGAATTTATAAGCATAATAAGGCCAAATGAAAGCGTATATCACTAAAATCAGTCCCAGTACCCCATGCTCTTTGCCAACCTCAATTAAAAATCGAAAAATGCTTTCATCCGCCATACGCTCTTGTTTATATTGGGAAAAGATTATTGTGGAGAGATCATTTCCGCTTACAGTACATATACTGGTAGTGTTCTCAATCAATATAATATATACAAACATAATTGTCAAATTATAGAATGCCGCTGATTAGACTTGATAACCGAAATAATTGAGCGCGCTCAAACACACATTTTGTTCAGTCCTGCATTTTTAATTCAACATTCAACATTCAGTATTCAGTATTCAGCATTCTATGTCGTCCTCGGTTTCCGGGGAACCCGTTCAACCGGCTCGATAATGGGAATGTCCTCCTTCGCCGTCACCCCCAATTCCTTGAACTTACGCGCCGAAACAAGCACCCTTCCTTCCAAAGAACTGATAGCATCGTTGAACGAACCTACCGTCTTGTCCAAATTTGTATGCAGTTTGGAAAAATGCCCGGCTAAAGTCATCAGCCTGTCGTACATTTCACCCCCGATTTTAGCCACCAATACCGAGCTTTCCATCATCGTCTTCTGCCGCCATAACAGCGCAATGGTCTTCAAAAGCGCGATGAAATTCACCGGCGTGGAAAGCAGTACCTTATTCTGAACCCCCTCTTCAAACAATTCGGGAAATTCCTTCAACGCCCCCGCCAGGAAATGGTCGCCAGGTATAAACATCACTACAAAGTCAGGGGTGAAATCGAACTGATCCCAATACTGCTTGGCGCTTAAATCCCTCATCTGCTGCCGAACATTCTTGGCGTGTATGTTCAAAAGCCTGTTCATCCTAACCTGGTCATTAGTTTCCATCGCATCCAAGTATGCCTGCAATGGAGTCTTGGCGTCCACCACAATAATCCTATCGCCGGGAAGCCTCACCACCATATCCGGGCGCAGTTTCCTGCCGCCATCGGCTGAAACCGTTTCCTGCGTCCAGAAATCGCAGTATTCACTCATCCCCGACATTTCCGCCGCACGCTTCAATGTATATTCACCCCACCGCCCCCTGACCTGAGGCTGCCGCAGCGCCCGCGAAAGGGTTTCGGTCTCACCACGTAAGTCCTTGATTTGATTTAAAAGCGTCCCCCCGGTATCCCGCACCTTCTGAATCTCCTCATTATAAATCTTTAGGATATCCTGAAGCGGTTTCAACAAACCCTCTATCGCCTGCTTGCGCTGTTCAAGCTCGCCCTTGGCTTCGGTCTGAATGGTCTTGAACTTGTTTTCAGCGAGTTGCAGGAAGGATTCACTCGATGATTTTAAAGCCTCCTGTGAAAGGGTCTTAAAAGCATCCGAAAACTTCTCCTTGACTTCGTTTAAAAGTTCCATGTTTTTCGCTGAAGCCTTCCGTTCCTCCTCTAACCGCGTCTCCAATTCGGACTGATTAGACTGCAAATCCGAATTCTTATCCCGCAATTCCCTCAGCTCCCGCACCTGCGCTTCCAGTTTGGAACGAAATTCCTGCGCCTCCACCGCCTTGGATTTTTCCAAAATCGTGTACTTTTCAGCAGAAGCTGCCCGTTCAGATTCTAACCGGGTTTCCAATATTGCCATCCGCTTAGCCTGCGAATTTTTAACAATAAACCACCCGGCAAATGCTCCAGTTGCGACCCCTCCCGCAATCGCCAAAATAATACCCAAAACACTCATAAAACTTCCAAAAAACAGAGAGAGTATAAATCGACATATTAATAATCAATTATCTGTATCATTATGCAATATCAGTATTGGTTTTAAAGTATCATACTACTCAACTTTTAATATATTGATAATTATGGTGTTATAATCAATTGAGAAACTTGTATTATATGGTTATACATAATTATAGAACAATAAATATATGGTCAATGCTATGTGTCTGTTAAATGCTTTACAGCATTTCCCGAAAATAATTTCCGTTGTTTTTGTAGGGATGAATTATTAATCCGCCCTGGACAGATCGATAATCTGTCCCTGCAATTATGAACATAGGAAAAAATTTTGGGAATCGGTATAAATATCTGTTTACCTTAAATTGAAAGTTTCTTTGGAGAACCACTATTCATTCAACATCTACCGTTCACGGTTCACGGCCTTCATACAACGCCCTGAAATAGTCCCTTATCAACCGCTGGTAATCAAGCGCATACCCCTCCTTCATCGCCCGCAGGATATCCTGCCGCATCATCTCTTCCAACTCATCGTGCGGTATTTCCGAGGGGGATGGACGGACTATATCCCGCCCCGCCCGCGAACGCCTCTGCTTGGAAATCCGCTGAGTCCGCACCGACCGCTGGGCGTCCAGCATTCGCGAAAGTATCCTCTCCTGCAATTTCAGCGTCCTTTCGCCGATGTTCCTGTCTTCCAAGCTGTCGGCGGCTTCGCCCATCTTCTGACCGATATCGCCCAAATCTCCCAATACTCCGCCCAATTCTTCCGCCTGCTGAGCCGCTTCTTCCATCGCCCGCTGAAGAGCCCGTTGTTGCGCTGCCAGCCTCCCCATCGCCGCCATCTGCTCCATCGACATCCCTCCCTCGCCCGGAATGGGCATCATCATAGATTGAGTTTCCTGGTTCAAACCCGCCTGCTGGTTAGCCATCTGCTGAAGCTTCTCCATCAATTCCGAAAACCCGGTAGAACTCGCCGAACTCTGCATCTGAGAAATAGCGTCCAATATCTGCACCGCTGCTTGATTAGCCGATTTCATAGCGGTATTCTGCTGAGAAGTTACTACCTGCGGATTCCGGGCGGTATAACCGTTCAGCGCATTTTGCATCATCGCCGCCGCATTACCCAACGATCTCCCAATCGCCGGAGTGATGAAAAATGTCTGCTGTGAAAGCTCAAACAAGCGATTGGTCACACTTTCCAACCCTTCAGCTATCCCAGCTTGAAACGCCGCCCCCTCCCGAAAACGAGCGCTTCGCGGCGACAGAGTCGAACTCTCCTTCTTCAACCATTCCTGCTCGCGGGACAAAGTCACCAAATCCCGTACCACCGACATCATTTCCCCCGCCAATTCCTCCTTCTTGCGGGAAATCATACTCTGCTTGATCTCGCCCAATTCGCTGGAAAGCTGGGAAAGCTTCTTGCTTATCTGCCCGCCCTGTTTTTGAGCGGACTGGCGCTGATTATTCAGCATCGACCCGGTCATTTCCTCCATCTCACCAGGAATCGAATCGGCGGCGCTCTCCAACTCCTCCAATTCCAAAGCGGAGATAGAATCCAATTCCGAAGCCAGCCTTTCGGCTTCTTCAAGCTTTTCCAGCCAATCCTTCATATCATCTTCCAAGATTTCTTCCTTGAGCGCCGATTCCGAAATTTCGTCCGCTTCGCTTTCGGCTATCTCTTCGGTGATTTCCTCCTGCCGTTCCGCCATTTCAGCCGCCCGCTCCGCTAACTCCTCCAACTGCCTTTCCAGCTTCAATTGCTTCAAAATCTGCAGCGACCTTTCGATGTTCTCCAGCATCTTTTCCTGCGATATCTGAAACATCTCCGCCGCCTGCCTCAATTTATCCGGGTCGGCTCCTTCCAGCGCTTCCGACATCTGCTGAAGCGCCTTCATCAATTCCGGACTGGCGATTTCCGAAATCAAGTTCTGCAGCTCATTGTATTTCTCCAGCAATTCTAATGATAAAAGCGAACTGTCTTCAGCCCTCTCCATTATTTCTTCCAATGCGGCTTTGGACTCTTCCAACTTCTCCAGCACTTCTTCGTGGGACTGAATTTTTTCACTCAAGTCCCGCTTCTGGCTCCAATTCAATTCACCTTTCCGGCGGATTTCATCGATCGCTTTTTCGACTTCCTCGTGAATCTCCCGGCTCTTTTCCAATGCCTCTTCCAGCTTTTCTAACCCTTCCGTTTCCGCCTGCTCCATCTCCTCATACATCTCAGCCATAGTCGGTAGGCGCAGGATGTAGGTCCTGCTGCGAGCGGTCTTGGGACCTAAAACATCATCGTTGTCAGCCGCGAAAGCGTAATATTCCACCAAATCCCCCGGAATCAAATCTAACTCCGCCAGTTCCCAAAGATAATCGGAGCGAAACACACCATCCACATCCTGGTGAAAACCAAGCCCTGCCCGCTGAAATTCACCGCTGGTATCCGATAAAAACGAAGATGTCCGCCGATAGTAAAGCTCCATCCGGTTCAGACCGAAATCATCCTCCCCCTCAATTAACAGCTTCAACCCGCCTATCCCGGAAAGCTCCAAATCAACACCCGGCTGTACTATTTCCACCATCGGAGATAAATCCGGCAGAATATCGATATAATACTGTATGGGGTAGCGGTTCATCAATCCCTCCCTATCCCGCAGGCGGATTCTGTAGCGCCCCGAATCCATTATCCTCATCCCCCCGCGCAACTCACTGCCGTCGACCTCTAATTCCACCCTCCCTTCACCGCCGTCATCATTTTCCAAATTAATATAGCCCTCCGATATTTCCCCCCGGGCTTCAATCGAGAATTCCGCTTTCGTCCCCGGAAGCGCGAGAATATCCCCCACATTATCCGCCAAAGCCATCGCCGGAAATCCCGAATAGCCCGGTGGTATCAACTTTACCCTGAGCTTCCTCACCAGCGGAGGCTTCTTCACCTCCACCCGATATACCGGACTCTCTACCCTGCCGCTCGAAGCCTTATACCTTAATCCTGAACTGACCCCAGCTATCTCCAAAGTGTATGTGGAATCCCTCCCCATCAACGCAATCCGCAAATCCTCGCTTTCATCACCATCATAGAGGGATAATAGATGGAAACACACTTCCTTGGGTGACCCGCCCTGCGCACGCGCAGTTAAAAATAAGCTGTCCCCCTCCACCAATGTAGTATCCCCCGGCTCTACAAATATTGCGAACGGCAGCGGCTTCTCAAACACCGTCAACGGATGAATAACTCGATACGCACCCCCCCTCGCAAATGCGAATATCACCAAAATCGACAGAAACGCCGAAACTATGAAGAACTTTACTCCCCCATAAAACGACACCCGGCTCACCACCCCCGATATATCTGCATCTAAAAATTCAGACGCCGCCTCCCGCAGCGCCTCATCCCTCAGTCGAACGGAATAGTCCGCCCGACCCTTGGTTTTCTCCCTCCATAGTTGAACCGCATTCCGCAGTCTATCCCGAATCTTGGGAATAGACCCGCCAACCCACCCCGCCGTCACAACATCATCAGGCGACCGCTTGTTAATAATGATGCTCAATAGATAATATCCCCCCTTAATGAGCAAAAGGGCGGTGAATAACACCACCACCCCTGCCATCATCATACGTCCCCACACCGGCGCCCACAGGAATTGCTCCAACAAAGCCGCCGCCGCATAGCCGGCGAATAATATCCCCAAGCCTAAAGCTATATTCATCCCGGCTCGCAGGCTCTTCCATCTATTCCGCAAAACCCCCAATCGCCCGGCGATTGAATCGTATATGTCCGAAGAATTCACATCCATAAACGCATTGGCGGGTCAATACACAACCCGCCCTCAGCTTAAATTCTCCACCAAACCCTAACCCCCAACCCCTAAATCCTCAATTAGTCATCGAATACACCACAATATTCGTCCCCATCTTAAGCGCCGCAACCCGCTTCTCCGGCGGGTCGTTATGCACTTCAAGGTCCTCCCAGCCGTCTCCCAGATCGCTCTGATAAGTATAATAGACCATCAGCCGCCCGTCCTTGATGACGCCCAACCCCTGCGCCGGCAATCCGTCATGCTCATGAATTTTAGGCGGCCCGTTGGGAAATCTGAAATGACAACTATAAATCGGATGATTGAAGGGGATTTCCACCAGCTCTTCCCGCGGAAAAACCTTCTTCAATTCGGATCGGATATACTTATCCATTCCATAATTGTCATCGCAATGCAGGAAACCGCCTGCCAGCAGGTATTCCCTGAGATTCTGCGCCTCCGCCTCGCTGAAAAACACCCTCCCGTGCCCATTCAAGTAAAGGTAAGGATAGTTGTAAATCTCCTTTGAACCGGCTTCAACTACCGCCGGTTCCTTTTGGCATACGATATTTGTATTCTGCGATATATATTCCAGCAGGTTCCCCAATGAACTCGGATTGCTGTACCAATCTCCCCCGCCGTTATACTTCACCCTCGCTACCGTGAACCCCTCCCCATAAACCAACGAACCACAGAATAACAGGCAAAGCAGTAAAACGATTATAATATTACATCCTCGCATTGGCTCTCATTTCCCATAAAAAACCATAATTGTATCACTTGAGACCTGAGACTTGAGACCTGAGACCTGACACTTGACACTTGACACTTGGCGCTTGATACTTGATACTTGGCGCTTGATACTTTTCCCTACCTAATCTCTATATACACTTCCTCCTTAAGCGAATTCACCCATTCTATATACACCTTTTCCTGCTCCCAGTTCAGCGCCATGCGGGAAATCTGTTCCCAATCACTGTCCAAGGTCAACGCCCGCGGCTTCTGACGCTTCAGCGCCTTCAGTATTTGAATCCCCATAGCGCTTTCAAACGGTTCGGTGATTTCACCCTCTTCAAGCTCCTTAATCTTCGATGCATAAATCGGTGTCATTTCCCTCACCATAAAAGTCCCTAAATTACCCCCCTCAGAAGCGGTCTGTTCATCCTGAGAAAAAGCCGCCGCCAATTCCCCAAAATCAGCCTCGCCCTGCAGAAGCGTGAACAGCGAATCCGCTAAAGCCATCACCCGCCCTTTATCCGCTTCCGTGGCTTCCAGCCTTATCAAAATATGACTGGTTTTAACCTTCTCCCCCTGCCGCTCATTCAACCTGATGATATGATAACCGAACTTAGTTCTAATGGGTGGAGAGATTTCATTGATTTCAAGTTTGAAAGCGGCTTCCTCGAACTCCGGCACGAAATCCCCCCGCTTAGTCCACCCCAATAATCCCCCACGCTTGGCAGTGCCGAGATCTTGAGATAATTGCTTCGCCGTCATTTCAAAATCCGCCCCCCCTAAAACCTCCTCATAGACGCTGTCGATCAACGCCAGCGCACGCGCTCCCGCCGCTTCAGCCGGTTCCACCTTCAACAGAATGTGTGCCAGTTCGACCGTTTCAGGGCGATTGTCAAGCTGTTCCTTATTAGAACGGTAAAAATCCTCCACCTCCGCGCGGGAAACCTTCACCCCGCTTAATTTCCGCTGACGAAGCCTATCGACCATCAAGCTCTCGCGAACATTCCTCTCGAAATCGCGCCGAATATCCCGCATCGGCATTCCGTAAAGCCTTTCCAGTTCCTCCTCCGATCCCGCTTCTTTCACCAGCATCTCCACCCGCGATTCCAACTCTTGCTTCAACTCGCGATCCTCAACCACAATTAATGTGTCCTCCTCCGCCATAGCCAGCAGAACCTTCTGGTCCACTAATTCCTGCAGGATTTGAGCTTTGATTTCATCGTTCTGTAGATATTTTACCGGATCGACCCGGTTCTGCAGCGCCAGACTCTGAGCGTATTGCATAACTTCCGATTCCAGAATAATTTCGTCATCGACCACCGCAATTATGCGGTCCACCGTCTCCTGCCCTATTAAAGAAAGCGCAATTGTAATAAAAACAATAGCCAGAATTGATTTCCTCATTCAACATCTCCTGAAATTATTCCTGACGCCTGCAGCCGTTCCACATTAACTTCGGGGTGATATTTCTTCCTCAAGTCTTTCAATAGTCTCTCGCGTAGGTTATGCCTTTGTTCATCCAAAATGCGGTCGATAATCAAATCGCGCACTTCTCCCAAAGGTTTGATAGAACCCGCTTCATAACGGGAAAGTATCTTGAATACATAGTATCTTCCGTCTATTTCAACCGGCCCCGTAACCGTATCCGCAGGCTTGCCGAAAAAACCATTGAAAGGCGCCGGCAGGGATGAAGGGTCGGTTATTTTATTCCTGATTAACCGCAGTCCAGGATACTTTGCAGTATGATTCTTCTCATCCATTCCCCTCCGAAAATCGCTGGCGGCGCTCTTCAAAACCGAAATATCCAAACCGCTGAAATAGTGAAATTCGACCGCCGGCTGAGCCCGGACAAACTCATCCTCATTGGCGATGTAGTAATCCTCTATCTCCTTCAACGAAGGGCTGTCCAATGAAGCGCTTTCCAAATCGATCAGCCGTGCGCCCATTATTTTTGCCCCAATCCCCTCCATTTCAGCGGTGAATTCAGGGCTTCTATCCAGCTTTCGGCTCTCTGCCTCCAAAGCCATCAGCCGGCTTTTCATCCAGGAGTTCAAATATGCGACAGGGTCGGCGGAACCCTCCAACTGCTCTTCCGTCAGCACATAATGACCGACTCGGGCGACAACACCCTGCTCTTCACTATGGCACCCCCCAAGCAGAACTACCGCGATAATCACCCAAGGGAAACATCTGCCCCGCATTAGACAACCCCATCTTTGTTAAACACCCGGGCGAAAATTGCCCGTAACGAACAAACTAAAATAGTCCATAATTACATAAATGGATTCAGCATTCAGTATTCAGCATTTAGTATTCGCCTAATCCGGCGCCGGAGCTTCCACCTTCTCAAACGGCATCACACCGCGGAGATTTTTCTCTGAAATCTCCACCGTAATCTCCTCCCTCAATTTCTCCAGCCACTTCTTTTCATATTCCTTCTTCGCCTCTTGCTTATAATCTGTCTTCACCTGATCGCGGCAGTCTTCAAAGGGTTTCTGCTGAGCCGGCATCCTGTCTTCAACTCGGAAAATCGAATATTTGTCCCTTCCCATCCGGACAGGCTGTTTGCAGAAATCGCCCACTTCCAGTTTATGAGCTTCCCTGCCGACCCGTCCATACCGTTCCTTCTCAAAAGGACCCACTAAACCGTCCGTCTTCTTCCCGGCGGCGCGAACTGTATGTTTGCGGACCAATTTTTTAAAATCCTCGCCAGCCTTACCCTTCTTTAGCAGCTCTTTCGCCAAGTCATTGTCATTAACTAATATTTCGCAGATGGTAACCTGTGGTTTGGAGCGGAACTTATCCGGGTGGTTTTCATAATAATTCATCAGGGTCTGATCGTCGAAGTTTATCTTATCCTCTATCTCAAGCCTGCGGACTTCATCGATCATCATCTTCTCCATTGCGTCTTTACCCGCTTTAACCGCTTCAGGTTCGTCATAGAGCCCCCGCTCTTTCGCTCGTTCCGTCAGCATTGACGGCATTAAAATATCGTCGATTATCTTTTCCAATGCCGCCGCTTCGGTGAATACGCCGGCTCTACCGCCCTGAATCCTTTCATCCAAATCCTGGACGCTTACATCTCCCCCTTCCCAGCTCGCCACTACCATCTTCCGCTCCTCCTCGGTAAAATCGGAAAATAGGGAAATATTCTGGGGAGTCGAAGGCTGGGTTATCTTCTCAAACACCACATTTAAGCTGTCCTCATAATAGACAAGCCCCATATCCTCTTTCAACTGCACAATATAGTCCGCCGCCAATTGCTGAACTTCAGCCATGTTTTTCCGGTATAAAGCTTCCCGGATACGGGGTTCTTCAGCTTCAAAGGGTTTCCTTTCCACCTTACGGCGGTCCACGAGTTCGATTATATGATAACCGAAGGCAGACAATACCGGTTCGCTTATTTCCCCTTTCTTCATAGCGAAAACCGCCTCTTGAAACGCATCATCCATCTGACCCCATTTGAAATACCCCAGGTCTCCACCATTCTTCGCATTGGTGGGATCTTCACTCAATTCGCAAGCCAAGGTGTCAAAATCAGCCCCCGCCATCAGTAATTGATGGATGCTGTCAATCTTCGCCTTTGCTTCCGTCATCTGAGTGGAATCGTTTGGATTGACCTTGATCAATATATGGCGGGCGTGAAATTCTTCGCCGAGCTTATCATAATAATCATCGATCATCCTCTCGGTGATGACCTTATCCAAAACTTCCTTCTTGTAAAGGAACTTGTGTATCGCCATCTGTTCCTGCGCCTGGCCTCCGGCTTCGACAATCTCTTCCTTCTTGTCCAGACCCTTATTATAAGCGCCGGCAAGCATCAGCTTCCTGCTAATCAGCGTTTCAAGCACATCCATCCTGTCTTTGAAAGACTGCTTCTGAGCGTTCGTCTCCGTATGATAGCGGCGGATGAATTCGCTCTTGAATTCCTCGGCTGTGATAGACAATTCCCCCACTTTAGCGACATCTTTCGCTCGTTTAGCGCAGCCGGCGAAAATTATCACCGAAATCAACGCTAAAATGGAAAGATATAATAAAAAACGTGAGCTCTTTGAATTCATTGCTCTCCTCTTGATTGTTTATTAATTTTGACGATTTTTTCCTCGATAATGATTTGTAATGCGGTTCCTCAATCCACCGATACTCTTTATAATTCTTCCGGTTATTCGGTCTATTCAACAATTGATAATATTACATTTACCTTGAAAATAGGGTTTAGGGTTTAGGGGGCTGTCA
>JABMRZ010000029.1 GCA_013202315.1 Candidatus Tariuqbacter arcticus
GAACGATTCCGGACAAGCCGGAATGACGAGTTGAGGAAGACAGGAAATACTTTTTAAGGGTTCTTCGCTATATCGTGTAGGTAATACAAGCTAATCAACCACGAATGAACACGAATAAACACGAAAAAAAAGCTCTCTCTTGGTAAGAGATTGATTCTGAACCTTTGAAATACAATGATGCTGCTGAATAAACTTTTCTAGGAAATCAGCGTAATCAAGAAAATCAGCGGTAATCAGCGGTTCAAAGAATAAAAAATCTACCCATACAAAACAGCGAGGAACCTAAAAAAAGCCCCGATCGCTCGGGGCTTTTTTTTCTTGGGGCGGATTGTGAATCCGGTTGATATACCGATACCCAAAAGTTTTTTCCTATGTTCATAATTGTAGGGACAGATCATCGATCTATCCAGGGCGGATTAATAATCCGCCCCTACTTTCACATTCGCTACTTCATCAGAACCATCTTCCTGACTTGGATGAAATCTCCCGCTTTGAAGCTGGCGAAATATACTCCGCTGGCGAGCGCAGAACCATCGAAGACAACTTCATACGAACCCGCTGAATACCATCCTTCCGCCAATATGGCGACTTCCCTGCCGGTAATATCGTATACTATCAGGGAAACCTTTCCGTTGTTCGGGAGCGCGAAGCTCAGATGAGTTTCGGGATTGAACGGATTGGGATAAGCGGGGCTGATCTCATATCTTTGGGGAGTAAAAGCGGACGCTTCACCGGTGAGGTCATCGAAGCTTTCGCCCCAGTTATACCAATCGGGAACGAGCGGACCGCCGTCGGAATCGGCGCTTTTGGTGAAGTCGAAATGGTCTTCATCCCAGACAATATCGGGGTAGACTCCCACATAGGCGTCATAGGTATAGCTGCCGGGGGGAGCGCCAGCGGGCACTTCCTGAGTGCGGTCGCGTTCTATCGTAGCACCTGCGGGTATTGTAAAGTCGGTTACAAAAATGATGGGACCATATTGATTGCCGGTAGGCAGGGTGGCATAGGTCCAAACATCAAAAGTAACAGGGGATGTGCCACTATTGGTCGCCGCAATATTGAAATTGAACGAACCACCATTAGCCGGGATTACTATCGGCGGATTCTCAGGAGTGAGAGTAACCGTTAATTCGGGCGCAGTCGCAGCTCCCGCCATGCAGCGAATGAAGAATTCATACATAGAGGTAGCGCTGGCTGACGAACCATTATAGGTGAAGAAGTGTCCTTCGCCGAAGTGTTGACTGTCACCCATTATTTGAGCGGCGTCGGGATCCTGCGATTCGACCCAGAACCAGAAGGGTTGTGTGCGGTTCTGTAAAGCAGTGATACCGCTCAAGTCGACAGTCTTCCATTCGGGGCTAATCTCCAAGATGGTCACTGTTACATCGAAGGAGGTTATTTCAGGCCCGGGTTGAGCTGTGGTGCCGGCGTCATATAGATGGAAAGTGAAGGTGCCGGGGCTGTAGAAGTAGAATTTGGCTTCGGTGATGTCTATCGGTTCCGGCAGATTGTGGTCGACGGGAACGAACCGGCACATTGCTCCGTTGCCCGGATCGAAGGACCAATAGTATAGACTGTGGTTGGGCCAACCCATCCCTCTGGCGTCATAGCCGAGCTCGTAGATATGTTCCGGGGTGACGGTAACATATCCGGCGCTGGTGGTGTCGTTTTCGCGGTTTTCGTCCAGCATCAGCGAGGTGTAGGCATCCCAGTAAAAATCGCCGGCAGTGGTTAAATCCCAATTGAATTCCTTTTCCACGGTTTCACCGGAAGGAATATTCGCCCAGGGTATCAGCGGATAAATATTGGTGGCGCTGGAATCCATTCGGGCGAATGCGGGGACGGCTGATTGGTTTTGACTGCCGAAATTCTCCAGGGTAACAGTCCCAGTCACTTCTGCGTTCGACAGACTGGTGGGGAAGGGGATTTCCAATGATGCAGCGCCGACATCGTTGTTCAACATAGTACTGACCCAGAGGTTGAAATCGTCGATGTGAAGTCCGGTGCCGATGCCGCCGTTATTATCACCATCGGTTATCACCCGCCAGCGCAGCTTTATATCTTGACCGGCGTAGGCGGTGAGGTCGAGCATCATATTGCCGTTGTAGGGGTCGCCGGGGAGATATTCTTCCCAGCCGACTAACGCTGCTCCGGGACGACCGATATCACCGTAATCGTGGAAGCCGAATTCATCTTTGAGCCAGATTACGCCGTCTGTTGTCCCTTCAACCACATAGTAATCTTCCAAAGTTGTACCACCGCCTCCGGTGAAATCGAGCATATCGCACCAGAGCCAGAAGGTGTAGTAGACATTGAAGTCTTCAGGAATGGATAACCAAGGGGTGACCAGCGCATTGGACAGGTCATAATGGTCTTCAATCACGCAGTTGGCGGAATGGGTGGGGCTGTGGGCGGTGTTGTCGTTGATTTCCCACCAATCTCCAGAGGCGTCGCCGGTGTCGAAGGTGAATTCTTCCGGATAAGGCGGATTGTCGGCGTCATTGGAAAGCAGGTTGACGGCGCCGTCGTCGATGGAAACATTATCGACGAACATTCCGATTAGACTGGGGTTGTTGACTGTACAATACGCCGGGTCACTGCAGAAGGCGAAGCGTACCATTACATCAGAGTAACCGGCAGCGGCTGACAGGTTGAATTGGGCGTTCACCCATCCGCCGGAAGAACCTCCCCAACCGGGGATACCGGGTCCCATACCCCATTCTACACCAAAGCTGTAAAGGTTTTGGCAATTATAAGCGGGTGTGGTCGGTTGAATCACCATCCAATGTTCACCGCCGTCGATGGAAGCCCAGACATTGCACCCATCCCAGCCGTCATACGGAGGGGGTTCTCCGCCAGGATCTTCCACCGCATAGAAGAGTTGGAAGGTAAGGACAGGGCTGGTGACATCGGAAAAGTCGAGGGTGGGTGAAACCAGATACTGCAGCCAGTGGTTGTCGTATCCCGCCAGCAGTGAATCACCGCACCACCAGGAATTGCCCTGATAGGCGTTGAAGTCGTCGATGTGCCATTGGATTCCGGCGGCGGTGACATCGACGGTGGTCCAGCCTTCCCAGCCGTTTTCAAAGTCCATATAGTAAACGGATGAATCTTCATCGGTGGGAGCCCATCCTTGGGGGGCGCCGATGAGGGTTGGTTTGCTGACTTTTAATGCGGTCGGCGCATTAACGCCGGCAAAAGTTAGTGAGAAAGCGAGAGAAAGCAGTAAGACCGCTTTCAAGATTCTTGGAAGCATTTCTCCTCCAGATTGTTGGTTGATTGAATTGATTATTGGGGTTATTAAGAATGATAAGGTTTTTTTAGGAAATAGTCAATAATTACAACATAATTTTTTTCGGTGAACGGTGAACGGATTATTTCACTAATAGCATTTTCTGTACCTGCCGGAAATCACCGGCTTGGAATCGGGCGAAATATATCCCGCTGGCGAGCGTTGAGCCGTCGAAAGTGACTTCATATTCTCCGGCGGAGTAGTATCCTTCAGCTAAACTGGCAACTTCCCTGCCGGTAATATCGTAGACCACCAATGTGACCTTCCCATTTTGCGATAAAGCGAAACTCAGATGAGTTTCAGGATTGAAGGGGTTAGGATAGGCGGCGCTGAGTTCATATCTCTCAGGAGTCAACAAAGACGCTTCTCCGGTGAGGTCATCGAAGCTTTCGCCCCAGTTGTTCCAATCGGGGACGATGGGACCGCCGTCGGAATCGGCGCTCTTGGTGAAGTCGAAGTGGTCTTCATCCCAAATAGTAGCAGGATAGAATCCCACATAAGCGTCATAAGTGTAATCACCGGCGGGAGCGTTAGCGGGGACAGCCTGGGTGCGGTCGCGGTCGATGGAAGCGCCGGCGGCTAATATTAGGTCGCCGACATTGATGATGGGACCGAATTGAGCTCCGCTGGGCAGAGTGGCGTAAGTCCATACATCGAGAGCTACAGCGTAGGCTTCATTATTCGTACCGGCGATATTGAAATTGAAGGAGCCGCCGTTCGCTGGGATGATGATGGGCGGGTTTTCCGGGATTAAAGTGATGGTAATATCAGGAGGCGGGGGAGGCACATAGCCCGGTATACCGGTGGAATCGCAGTGCATCGGATAAGGAGGCAGGGTCGGCAGCGCCGGGATTTCGCTGATGGGCGCTCGATGATAAATCGCATCGTTCAGGGTCCAGGTGCCTTCATCCTGAACCACAGCCCCGGCGTCTTTATCTTCGATATAGAAGATGTGGCAGAATCCATTTACCACATCGGGTGACATACAGGGGGTCAATTCGCTCAAACATTGCCCGGCGGGGGCGTTGGGTGTATGGGTGTTGGTAACATCGATGCCTTCAGCCCAGTTTATGCCGCCGTCGAGGGATTTCGTCATCCAAATTTCACCATTGGGAAATCCAGCTTGGGAAAAATCGGAGGTATCACCGTGCAGATAAGGGAAAGGATGTGAAGCTGAAGGTCCCAGCGGGTGGAATAATCTTTGATACATACAATAGATATCGCCGGTGGCTTGGTCTATACCGGCGGAGGGGCGCTGCGCATAGACATTCCAGGCGCCCGGGTCATAAAATCCGTTGTCGAACCAGCCGTCAGCCACCATTGAAAATACCTGCTCAACTTCATCCCAGTGCCAAATGTAACTATTACCCCAAGATAAGCTGCCTTGGATGGAATAATAACCTCTGGTGGAGAAGAAGGCGTGGAGTACATCGTTATAGTCGAACAGTAGGCACATATCGGCATAACAGCGCAGGGTGTCCTGATTCGCCGCGAGGGTATCGGGCAGCAGGCTTAAATCGGGCGGTATCCAGTTGGTGACATTGACGGTGTCGGTCCAGTTCCAATTGATGCCGTCTTCGGAGATGCAGACGATTAAGTTGTTGTCATATTGGGAGGTATCGCCTGTAGCTGCCATCTGCATCCAGCCGATGGCGACACGATTGGACACCGGAGAAGCGGCGACATCAGCTGATATGGTCATCGTCCAATCGATCTCGATTTGTTCAGGGGTCTCATGAATGATGGTGAAAGACATAGGGTCGAAAGTTGCGCGGCAATAATAGAGCCGCTGGGGGTCGCCGGCGATGCCTGAAAGCGGATTTTCGGTGGAGACGATATGGAATTTATCGTCAATATCTTTGTCCATCCGGGGCCAGATTACTTCCAAATCCTGAGCGCCTTCCCATACCCAGGGCAGGTCCGGAACGAAAAATGCCCCCACGCGCGGGAAATAGTCAAAACCGAAAGCTGAATGGAAGTTATCATAGCCGGATGTCATTTGATGGAAGCAGGGCATCGCGCGGTTGTCCGGATAGAGTTCCATCACCGAATAACCCGACCTGGAACTCTGGTCGACCCGAATACCAAGCTCGACGCCAGTGAACATTAGATTATCGTCGGGATTCATCAGTTGGTACCAAATGTGGCGCAGGCTGGCGCCAGTATTCTCGCCCTTCATCCAAACGAGATGAATCCAACCGTCATTGTCGACCTGAAGCTGGCGGCCGCAGGTTCCGTTGTGCTGGATGTCGTACCAGGTAGTTCCGAATATGAACAGTTCGCCGACAGGGTCATCGGTGAGGGGGGAAGCGTAGGGCGGAAAGGCGCTGCCGGTTACCGGGATGAAATCTTCAGCGCCGGTAAATTTAAGCGGAGCTGGGAATTTACAGGTTGCGCTTCCTTTGTCGGGCGCGTAGCCGTAAAGGACGGTGAAGGACAGCAGGATGATTACTGCTGTTAAGAGGTGTTTTTTTAACATAATTTTTTCCTCCTTGGAGTTGTGATAGATTTGGATTTGTTAGTTTTTTAAAAGATAAATTCACACAACAGAGACATGGAGACACAGAGAAAAACAGGCTATAGGCTGTGGGTTTTAGGCGCTTACTGCACCGACATCGACAAAAAATAGTCGATATGAATAATATAAAATAAGAGTAAAAGTATGAAAGTTAGAAAGTGTGATAGAAAAAACATTCCCGGTAGTAATTAAAGAACCAATGACCAA
>JABMRZ010000357.1 GCA_013202315.1 Candidatus Tariuqbacter arcticus
GGAATAAACTTAATTTTAATTAGCCTGATTAATTCACAAACTCATCAGTAATTTGTCGGCTTAAATAAGCCGCCCTACATTTTTTATGAATAATTCAGGTTAGTGATTATAGCGCCAGTAAATTGGTTTGAAACGAATGCCTCTGCGCCGAAGGAAATTTCTCACTTCATCGGACAGACGGAATTGAGCGCCGTGAACCATTTGGGCAATTAGTTCAAAGACGACGGGTTTTTCCAATTTATCCGACAAATTTTCAGCTTTCAAGCAGAGCACCACTTCGCTCTGCGAGTCTTTTTTATCATCGTATATTGGCTGGAATTCAACCTGCGCAGGATCGAAACCGGTTATTTTCAATGTCTCGCACATTTCCTGAAACAGCCGCCTGGCGATTCTTTCCTTTTGATCAAAGCTGAGGTTAGTATTAGTTCTGCCGACGACTTTAGCGGGAATTCCCGATACAATTGTCAGGGGTTCGACTGAAGCGGCTACCACACTGTTGGCTAAGACCGTGGCTCCAGTTCCTATATGGACGCCCGGGACTAATATACAACCGCCGGTGATATATACTTCGTCTTCTATGGTGATGGGGGCATGTTTCGCCCCATATCCTTTCATAACATTCTGCCAGTGATTATGTGTATAAAGCTGGACATTGGGACTGAGTCCGACTTCGTTTCCGATGGTGATTCCTTCGCCGGTATTAAGGATGCAATCGCTGGAAATCAGACAGTTATCGCCCATATTCAGTTTAGCATAGGGGCCGAAAGCGTTTCCGCCGCCGATCAGTATATTTTCGCCGGAGAAGAGGACATCTCCGATGATAACTTCCCTGGTGGCGATATTAGCCTTTTTGCCAATCACCGACATTCTGCCTAATTGAAAGCGGTCTGTTTTAATGAACGCATCCTGCCCGATTTCCGCCTCATCTTCGAGCCGAAGCGCGCGGCTGAGGATTAACGCTCCTTTGCCGATTCGGACATTATCTCCGATATTTGCGCCGAATTTTCGATAGAGGTGGATTTTCAACTCGCTGGTCAAATTGGGGAAGGCGGGATCATTTTCAATCAACTTCAGGAAATCCGGTGAAACGAATCCCGGCTCGCGGGAGCTGACCGGCTCGATTTCAACTGCGGCGGATATTGTTTTATCAAATTTATCACCGGCGGCGAAGAGCCTGACATCCTGTTCACGAATTATATCTTTACCGCTTATTTGCGACAAGTCCACTCGCAGTTTTTCCGCCAGCGCGGCTGCTTTTTTCGTGGCTCTGAAGTCAAGGGCGGCAGGCGTTTTTCCCTTTCCGGCGGGAGAAGTATGAGCGAAATACTGTTCCCGTTTTGATATCGTTTCTTCAAGGTCTGAACCGATTAGAGCTATGGCGGCGCCGACCTTTACTTCTTCATATTCTTCAACCAGGTGAAGGAGGTATCCGTTGTGTGCGGCTTCAATATCATATACAGCCTTAGCCGATTCCAGAACACATACCGTGTCGCCCTTTGAGACTTTCGCCTCATCGGGGACTATCCACTCCACAATTTCAGCGAAATCATCGTTGACTTGAAGCTGTGGAACAGCTAATTCAAAAACAGTCTCCGTCATTTATTCAGTCTCCCATTAGCAGTGTAATCGCTTCTACAATATCTTCAGCGCCGGGCAGGATTTCCTTTTCAAGCGGCATTGAAGAAGGAATTGGAAATTCTTTGGCGCCCACTCTTTCGACCGGGCATTTCAGTTGATTAAACGCATTTTTATTAAGCACGCTTGCCAGTTCAGCGCCCCAGCCTGAAGTTTTAACGCCCTCTTCAGCGACCACCACTTTTCCGGTGGTGCGAACGGAAGGTAAAATATCCTTCACGGGCAGCGGCTTCAGCGCTGAAGGTAATAGGATTTCAACTAATATTTCTTCATTCATAAACACTTCCATCGCGGCTTCTATTGCAAACGGGGCCATTCCGCCGTAAGTGATGAGCGTAACTTGAGGCGGTTCGTTTTTCATCAGGGACAGGGAAATGGTGGGATATCCATTTTCACCATTGGCGAGCTGTTTGATGTAAAAATCCCCCGCTTTTCCAACCGAATCCACTGTAACTAATTTCTGGGGATACAGCCTTTTGTTTTCGATAAACATTAAGGGCTGATTATTCTTGGATACAGCATACTTCAACAAATCGCCGGGATTGTGATAATGACTGGGAGCTATTATTTTCAATCCGGGCACACCCATAAACATAGATTCCAAAGTCTGACTATGGGTAGGTCCATAGCCTCTTCGACCTCCCATCGGCACTCGTATCACCAAGGGCACGGAGACCTGGTGATTGTACATCCAGTTAAACTTAACAGCGCTGTTAACCAGTTGATCGGCGATTAAGGTGACGAAATCTCCGAACATTATTTCCAGTACGGGTTTTAGTCCGCGCATCGCCATTCCAATTGCAATCCCTGTAATCGCCGCTTCGCTGACGGGGGTGGTCAAAGTTCGTCCCGGAAAGGATTCCGACAGTCCTTTTGTTACTTTAAAGGCGCCGCCGTAGGGGTCGAGAATATCTTCTCCCATCACATATACTCTTTCATCTTCCCTCATCAATTGATGAAGGGCGGCGTTAAGTGATTCGAAGTATCTCATTGTCTCACCATCTCCAAGCAATATTCAGGCTGGGGCTGGGACTCATTAAGCGATGGGAAAGGCATTTCGCGAGCCGCTTCCTCGGCGTATGACAGCACTCGTTTTACTTCCTGTTCGAGCGATTCAGCAATATTTGATTTAAGGCGGGGTTTCAGGATTTTCAAAGGGTCTTTCTCCGTCCAGTGTTTAATTTCATCTGCCGGCCTGAAATCATCTCCCTTACTGTGCGCGCTGAGTCGATAGGTGTGCAGGACCAGAAAACGGGGCCGCTGATTTCGGCGAATGTCCTCGACAATGTCAGAGATTCCCTCATATAGAAATTCAACATCGTTGGATTTAAATTCATCCGCTTCTATGTGAAAAGCTTTTGCGCGGTCAGTGAAACTTCCGGCGAAATGTGTTTTCAACGGGGTTGTCTGCGCATAGTAGTTATTTTCCACCACGATTAGAAGCGGTATTTTCCATAGACTGATGAGATTGAGGGTTTCGTAGACTATTCCTTCACCTAAAGCTCCGTCTCCCAGAAAAAGCGCGCCTATGGCATCGCTGCCCTTGAGTTTTTCCGCCAAAGTCATTCCCGCAGCTATAGGGGCAGTACTGCCAAGGATGCCGTTAGAGAAGAAGTTATCGCGGCATAGGTGTTGACTCCCACCCCTGCCTCCGCATATCCCTTCAGCCTTGCCCATCATTTCGCCGAACAGCCCTTCGGCGTCACCAGTGCGGACCAGGTAATGTCCATGGCAGCGGTGGTTGCTGAAGACTATATCACGCTCCTCAAGATGGTTAAGCACTGCCACGGCATTCGCTTCCTGACCGATATAGGTATGAGTGGTGCCGAAGAGTTCGCCTCTGGTAAAAAGTTGGAGGACTCTTTCTTCAAAACGGCGCACCAACAGCATTTGTCTGTAGAATGATTTTCTTCGGCTTTCTTTGTTAAGCATTTCTTTTAAAAATAGGATTTAGGATTTGGGATTTAGGATTTGGGATTTAGTGGGCTGTCATTCCCGTGTGCTTTTAGCGGGAATCCATACCCAATTTTCATTCTAAAATGAGCGACAAAAATTCACGTCATTATTGTAAGGGCGAGATTACCTCGCCCCTGATCGATCGTGCATGAATTCAGGGCGGGGAAACCCCGCCCTTACAAC
>JABMRZ010000358.1 GCA_013202315.1 Candidatus Tariuqbacter arcticus
ATTCATCAAGCCCTTTCGTATCAATTTAAATATTATAGGGTTTGATAAATCAAACCCCTACATTCTTATCGTTGTGGGTAAAAATCACGGTCTATTTCGATTTCGGCAACAGCCCCTTCAAGAACTGGTATAGTTGCAATTCACAAAAATATGACAATTTTTCTTGAGATATGAGACACGAGACTTGAGACTTTCGGTTCACGGTTCTCGATTCTCGATTCTCTGTTCACGGTTTCGTGTTCATTCGTAGTTAATTAGCTTGCTTTACCCACACGATATAGCGATGAGCCTATTACATCAAGGATTTAGGATAATATCGGAGATAATTCCCAAATCCCGTTGGTTCATATAAGGGTGCGAAGGAAGGGTGATTAATCCTTTCGCAATCAATATCGAATCAGGAAAAGCATCGCTCGGATAACCCAAGTCGTAAATGTGATGATTGGGGCGCATATACATTCGAGCGGTATCGATGCCCTTTTCCCATAGTCTTGATTGAGCCCGCTTCAAATCATTTTCGTTCAGGAAAACAACCGGGAAATGATTGAAGACCGGGTCGGCGCCGTCAATTATTTCCGGGATTAAAATATGACCGCAGTCTTTCAGTTTTTCATATAAGTATAGACCATTGGTTCGGCGCTGGGCGTTAATCATTTCCAATTTGTCGAGCAGGATGTCGCCGAGAGCAGCCTGTATGGAGGTGAATTTCACTGCATCGAAATGCTGATGAACCTCTTCAGACTTAAATCGTTTTATGAAAGGATATAATGGACCGTAAACGCCGGGCCTCATCGCCAAAGCGAACAGCGTAATCAAGACCACCATTTTAAGCCCGGATTTCGCCTCAGGGAGCTTATCACGCTCAGCTCTGACAAATCCCGCAAGTTCAATATCGTTGAAGGCGGCGAAGCCGCCGGAATAGGTGGAGAAATTTTTCCCTTTGCAAAGGCTGAAAATGGAGGAAGGTGCGATAGCGCCCACAAATTCGCCGTTGATTCTTGCGCCGGGGGCTTGACAGGCGTCTTCGATAACTGCAATATCCTCTCCGGCGATGTTGAAAACCTCATCCAGCGCCATCGGAAAACCGAACATATGGACAGGTAAGACCGCCAAGGTCTTACCAGTGATTTCTTCCGAAAGAGATCTCGGATCCATATTAAAAGTAGTGCGGGAAATATCACAAACGCGTGTTTTCAGCTCGAGCTGGTCGAAAGCCAATTTCAGGGTAGGGACAGTATAATCGGGATAGATAACTTCGTCTCGATGGGGATGAAGCCGCTTCAAAGCCTTGAGGATGAGGTAAAGCGCGGTGGTCCCTTTATTGACCAAAACTACTTCAGAAACACCAAGCCAGACTGCCAAGCGTTTTTCGAAGTGGTCCACAGCGTCCTGATCGGAGGCTTTTATCACTGCCCTAAGTACTTCAGGGAGATAAATGGGAACCGCTGTAGTGGGGATTTTACGAAAGAGATTTCTCAAGATTTACAGTTTATATATTTGACAGTCTGAACCAAGAATCCACAACGCGGGTTTTGAGCTGCATCGGTATGACACATTTTTCCTGCGATGGGATTTCCACCCCATCATATACAACGGTGAACCTCTTATATCAGCTTGACTGATACTGCAAACGGATATCCTACGGATTCAGCGCCTTAAGATCGGATTCCACCATAATCCGCACAAGTTCCCGGAAAGATGTCCGCGGTTCCCATCCCAGTATTTTCTTCGCTTTGGAAGCATCACCGCAGAGGATATTAACTTCCGCCGGACGATAATATTGGGGGTCTGTATGGACATAGTCTTTCCAATCGAGGTCGACTACGGCGAAGGCTTCCTTGACGAACTCCTGGACGGAATATGTTTCGCCGGTGGCAATTACAAATTCACCAGGTTCATCATTCTGAAGCATCAACCACATAGCTTGAACATATTCAGGAGCGTATCCCCAGTCCCGTTTGGCATCCAGATTGCCAAGAACCAATTTGTCGGATAACCCTTGTTTAATGCGTGCAACAGAGGAGGAGATTTTCCGGGTGACAAATTCATAGCCTCTGCGGGGAGATTCGTGATTGAACAGAATCCCTATAGAGGTTTTCAAACCGTAGGATTCACGGTAATTTCTGGTCAATTCGTAACCAGCCACTTTACTTATTCCGTAAACGGAACGGGGATGAAAGCGGGTCAGCTCGTTTTGAGGAATTTCTTCCGCCTGTCCGAACATTTCGCTGGAACCTGCGAAATAGAACCGGCATTCCGGCACGATTTCCTTAATCGCCGAGAGGACAAAATGAGTCCCATTGATATTGGTGTTGAAGGTGGAGAATTCATCTTCGAAGGAATAGCTTACAAAACTTTGCGCCGCCAGGTGATAGCATTCATCGGGCTTAATATTCTGTATTACCTTGAAAATACTGGGATAGCTTTCTAATGAAGCGGCGTGAAGCTGTATTTTGTCAAGGATGGATTTTATCCGAACAAGCCTATATTCGGGGGCTTCAAGGGCAACTCGCCGGACAATGCCATGAACCTGGTATCCCTTACCCAGAAGGAATTCCGCCAAATAACCGCCGTCTTGACCGGTTATTCCGGTAATTAGAGCTTTTTTCATTATTGATGTCTAATTAGTTAGTTATATACTTATTGCACCGACATCAACAAAAAATTGTCGATATCGCTAATTTACTCAGGATTATTACTTCATTACTTTTACCTGAAAATAACCGGAAAGCAAGTCCGTGAGCCGATTATTTTCATGCTAAGTTGTGCGAGGATTCGCGAAAGAGACCCTCTCATGAGGGTTTACCCTGAAAATAGGGTCTGATGTAGGCTGGATGTTCACATCCGGCAATTTGATTCGATTCTTAATAAATACCATCGGATATAAATATCCGCCCTACAAGGCTCGTAATTCCGGCTTGTCCGGAATCGGTTCGTTTTTCTAATTTTGAATTCTTAATTTTAAATTTTGAA
>JABMRZ010000359.1 GCA_013202315.1 Candidatus Tariuqbacter arcticus
ATTAAATGTATGTTGTGAAACGATACTTGTTGATTAGAAATATTGGGTAAGTATACTATACCGATTCCTAAAATTTTTTTCCTATGTTCATAATTGTAGGGACATATCATCGATCTGTCCAGGGCGGATTAATAATCCGCCCCTACAATTATGAACATAGGAAAAAACTTTTAGGAATCGGTATAGTATACTTTCCCAATATTTCTAATCAACAAGTATCGTTTCACAACAAACATTTAATAAAAAGAGGAAACTTGAAAACTACAGACAGCTTCATCGAAGCGATTAACCGGAGAAAATGCACGATTGGAATAATCGGTTTAGGATATGTCGGACTCCCTTTAGCGATAGAATTCTGCAGACAGAAATTCCCCGTAATCGGATTCGATATCGATCCGGATAAAATCGAAGTCCTAAACTCCGGTGAATCTTATATTAAACATATTCCCTCCGACCGAATTTCACTCATAAGAAATTCCGGCTTGTTTGAAGCCACCGCCGATTTCAGCAGGATTGTCAATACCGACGCTGTCCTAATCTGCGTCCCCACCCCTCTATCGAGCCATCTTGAGCCGGATTTGACATATATAATCACCACCGCGCAATCGATAGCCCCTTATATTCATCCGGGACAGTTGATTGTTCTCGAATCCACAACTTATCCCGGCACCACGGAAGAAACGCTCATCCCCGAACTGGAAAAAGGGTCGAAACTGAAGGCTGGTGAAGATTTCTGGGTGGCTTATTCCCCCGAAAGAGAAGACCCCAATAATCCGAAGTATTCGACTTCAACGATACCCAAGGTTGTCGGCGGTTTCACCGATGAGTGCAGGAAAGCCGCCTGCGCGCTATACGATGAGATTATCGTTCGCACCGTGCCGGTCTCCAGCTGCGCCACCGCCGAAGCAACCAAATTGATGGAAAATATCTTCCGCAGCGTCAATATCGCCCTGGTCAACGAATTGAAGATGATTTTTCACCGGATGGATATTAATATTTGGGAGGTCATTGAGGCGGCGAAGACCAAGCCGTTCGGATATATGCCCTTCTACCCGGGTCCGGGGCTTGGAGGGCATTGCATACCCATCGACCCCTACTACCTCACCTGGAAAGCCAAAGAATACGGGATGATGACACGCTTCATCGAACTCGCCGGCGAAATAAACACCAGTATGCACGAATATGTGGTGCACCGGACTATGGAAGCGTTGAACGAAATCGGGAAACCCCTCAAGGGAACTAAACTGCTGGTCGTGGGGCTGGCATACAAAGGCGATGTGGACGATACCAGGGAAAGCCCCTCCCTGGCGCTGATCGAACTCTTCGAGGGAAAGGGCGCCATTGTCTCATATTATGACCCCTTCATCCCCGCCATACCCAAAACCCGCGAACATCCCCAATTGACCGGACGAAAATCCATCAGCCTCGACGAAGCGGGGAATTTCGATGCCGCGGTCATCAGCACTAAACATTCAGTCGTCGACCACCGTATCTTGGCGCAGAAATGCACCCTGGTAATCGATACCAGGAACGCCTTGGGTAATGAATTCCCCAATGTGAAGCAAGCATAGCGCACTTTGTTCATACTTTGGGGAACAGAATGAGAACTAATTAGTTGAAGCTGATAGAGTGTTTCCGGCGGCTATTACTTTTAAATCACTCTTTAATTCTATGTATTACAAAAATATATGAGGTGATAAAATGTCCGAACCTGTTGCAGTGACCGATCAGTCTTTTGAACAGGAAGTGTTGAAGTCCGATATACCGGTTCTGGTGGATTTTTGGGCGCAATGGTGCAGTCCCTGTTTAGCGGTAGCTCCGGTAGTAAAAGAAATCGCCGCGGAATATGACGGGCGGTTGAAAGTATGCAAAGTCGATGTCGACACCAACCGTCAAGTCGCAGGACAAATCGGCATCAATTCCATCCCAACCCTGCTGTTCTTTAAAAATGGCAAGATGGTTGATTCCTTGATTGGCGCAGTGCCCAAGCCTATGATTATCCAGTTCTTAAGTAAACATCTTGATTGAGAAATGAATGATAAGGAATTAAAAGACCTGTTCGATTCCATTGAAACTATCGCAGTAGTGGGATTATCCAATAATCAAAATAGAGCCGCCTTCAAGGCGGCTTCTTATCTCCAACGAATGGGGTATAAGATTGTGCCCATACAGCGATTCCTAAAAATCGCTTCCCATAATGTCATTCCCGTCTCATACTGTCATTCCCGCGAAAGCGGGAATCCATTGTATTTAATATTCATGCAAATTATGACATCGGAAATTCTTTTTAGGCGCTGTTGCCGAAA
>JABMRZ010000360.1 GCA_013202315.1 Candidatus Tariuqbacter arcticus
ATGTTTTTGTAGGGGCGGATTATTAATCCGCCCTGGACAGATCGATGATCTGTCCCTACAATTATGAACATAGGAAAAAACTTTTGGGAATCGGTATAAACTAGGCTTTCTGGAAAGAAGTGGATACATTTCCTCATTCCAGGTTTGATATTAAATGCAGGAACAATGTATGTGAAAATATTCATTTGTTCTGCTAATTGCGATAATATATCTTCTAAGTCTTTCTCCTCGCCATTGTCAATACTTCTATATATTTTCCTTCTCGCCTCGCTGATTACTAAAATAAGAAATACAAACTTGTACCTTAGCCTATAAAAATAACCCTGCCCTATAGCTGCTTTCAAACCAGCGTATGTGACAAATTTAATTTCAATGGCGATACCGTTTTCTTCAAGTGTTAAATCCGGGCGAGGATCTGGAACGATTGAAGGGAAAAGTCCTTTTCGACCGGGTGAGTGAACTGCATATCTCAAGGCTGAGGTCGAAAAAGGATCTTCAAAAACTGCTTTCGCAGTAACACCGACACAATATGGAAAGAACACCGTCTCAAGGGGTGGCGTTCTTTCTTGGTCGGATGCAAATCACGATAAATTCTGATGAAATATTGACAATAATGATAAATTTCCTTATACTATAAAGGTTGATATATTCATTAGGGTAACTTTAATATTTCTAAAGAATCACGAGTAAAAGAGGACTTAGTCATTTGAACCACGGGATCGACATACCACGATTAGTCCGTGAGCTCCGAAGGCGAACAGGACTCAGCCAAGTTAAGTTTGCGGCTAAGCTCGGCGTTTCCTTCCCAACTATCAACCGTTGGGAGAATGGGCATGCCAGACCCTCGTCTTTAGCAATGCTGAGGATAGAAGAACTGGTGCGAAGTATGGGCAATAACGGTGATGATCTCTTAAAACAGTATTTTCCGGAAGGACTATAGGAGGCGACTAAGTGAAGCCAATCAATGATAATGAAACCCAAGTCCTGATTGAGGAGCACATACGCGAACGAGGTTGGGACATCATCGATTTTACAAACACCCGGCAAGGTAATATCCCTTCACTGAGCTACACTAAGGCGCGTTGTGGCCAGAACCGCTTGTTCAATTGAATCCTGCATTTGAGCCGGGGGAAGATAATGAACGGGTATACCGGGAAATCGGCTTGAGCGGGGAGGAGATTGAGAGGTTGAGGAGGGGGGGGGTGGTGTGAAGGGGGTGATATAAACCAGTAATGATTTATAAATATCATTAAAAAGGGAATCTTTTAAAATGAAAAAACTATTAGAACTATATTTACAAAATCTCACGAACACTTATCAACTTGGTGATGCGCGGGAAGAAAGTTATTACAAACATCTTGATGGTTTAATTAGACAGTTTGCTAAGGCTCAAAACATAGAACAAATTGATATTACTATTCTTCCCAAGAAGACCGAAGCTGGAAATCCCGATTTTCGTATATGGGATGGTAAAAATCATATTACTGGTTATATTGAAGCTAAAGACCCATCCATTACAAATCTTGACTATGTTGAAAATACTGAACAATTGGAGCGCTATTGTTCTACCTTCCCTAATGTCATTCTAACAAATTTCTATGAATTTCGACTTTATCGGGATGGCAAACGAATAGAATCGGTAATGATCGGACGCCCCATAGTAGCAAGAAAATTGCAGATCGCGCCGCCAATAGAGAATATTAATCAGTTTGTAAAATTATTAGATTTATTTTTTTCTTTCTCTCAACCCAGAATTACCTCCGCCGATTCCCTCGCTATTGAACTGGCTAAACGCACCCGCTTCCTGCGCGATGAAGTGATAGCCGTAGAAATGGCACAAAATGACAGCAAAGGACACAGACAAATTCATGAATTCTATAATGCGTTTAAAAAATATCTTATTTTAACATTAACAGAAAATCAATTTGCCGATATTTACGCTCAAACAATAACTTATGGTCTTTTTGCAGCTCGTACGAGAGCCAATGGAGAATTTAACCGCAGATTGGCTTTTGATTATATCCCGCATACAATCGGTATACTGCGTGATATCTTCCAGTTTATCTCCTTAGGAAATCCACCCAAGTCCTTACAAATTATTGTCGAAGATATTATCGAAATTCTTCGCGCGACCAATGTCAACAACATACTTCATGACTACTATATAGCAGGAAAGGGCAAAGACCCCATCATTCCTTTTTATGAAACATTTCTGAAAAACTATGACCCGGAAGTTCGTGAAAGGCGCGGCGTTTATTACACGCCGGAAGCGGTGGTCGGTTACATAGTTCGCTCCATTCATTCCATCTTAAAATCTCATTTCGGATTAGCTGATGGACTTGCCAGTGAAGAGGTCAAATTGCTTGATCCGGCTGGCGGCACACTATCATTTCCTGCTGAAGCAATACGAATAGCTGCTAATGAATTCAAGGAAAAATACGGCGAGGGCGGTTTACGCAATTGGACCAGGAAACACATATTAGAAGAATTTTATGCTTTTGAACTGATGATGGCGCCTTATGCCATAGGTCACTTGAAGATGGGTTTTATTTTTGACGAACTTGGTTGCAAATTGAATGATGATGAGCGATTTAAACTGTATCTTACCAATACACTGGAAATGGAAAAAATCGATATTATTGACATGCCTTTTTATCGTTCATTAAGCGAGGAAAGCCATTTAGCAGGCAAAGTCAAAAAAGAACAACCGGTGCTGGTAATTCTCGGCAATCCGCCTTATAGCGGCATATCTGCCAATATTAATGAATGGACAGAACGATTATTGAAGGAAGATATCAACGGCGCTCAAAGTTATTACCAAGTGGATAACTTACCGCTGGGTGAGAAAAAACTCTGGCTGCAGGATGATTATGTAAAATTTTTGCGATTCGCCCAGTGGAAAATTCAAAAATCCGGTTACGGCATTGTGGGTATGATTACAAATCACAGTTATATTGATAATCCCACTTTCCGTGGCATGCGCCAGAGTCTTATGAAGACTTTTGACGAAATCTATATTCTCGATCTGCACGGCAACAGCCTGAAAAAGGAAAAAACACCTGAAGGAGGTAAAGATGAAAATGTGTTCGACATTCGCCAGGGTGTGGCTATTGCCTTGTTTGTAAAAAATAAAAAAGCAAAAGAATCAAGAGTTTTTCATCTGGATAAATACGGATTAAGAGAAGAAAAATACGATTGGCTGAAACAAAATGAATTTGATGAAAATAATTATCGTGAACTTAAACCAACTTCTCCCTGGTATTTTTTCATTCCACGAAAAAATTCCCATATTCAGCATTATTTAAGGTGGAAAAGGATTAATGATATTTTTCTGGTCAATAGCGTTGGTATTGTTACGGCAAGAGATAAATTCGCGACTGATTTTGATAAAAACATTTTAAGAAACAGAATTCGTCAATTTAGAGATTTAAAAATTGATAATAATTTAATTAGAGATGCATTTAAACTTAATGACACCTCAACTTTTAAACTTGATAAATTTAGAAAAGAATTAGCAAAAGATGATAATTGGCAAAATTATTTTAAGCCAATTTCCTACCATCCTTTTGATATGAGGCATATCTATTATTCCAAATATGTTGTTGAAAGACCTATATATGATACTATGCGCCATATGCTTGAAGAGAATATTGGTCTGATAACTGTAAGGCAAGTTGCAGAAGGTGTTTTCAACCATTGTTTTATAACTGAAAAAATTATTCTTTTTAGAATAACACTAAGTAATAAGAGTGGTGGTAATTTATTTCCTCTCTATCTTTACAATAACAGAGAGCAGAACGATATTATAAATTCTCACCAAGCCGCAAGAGAACCAAATATTCCAGAGTCTCTATTTGAAAAATTATCATCCTGCTATGAGCAACAACCCACCCCGGAAGACATTCTTTATTACATATACGGAATCTTTTATAGCAATGTCTATCGCATAAAATACGCCGAGTTTTTAAAGATTGATTTTCCGCGTGTGCCGTTCACATCCGATTATGAACTGTTCAAAGCAATGGGAAAACTGGGCAAGGAACTGGCAGACTCGCACTTATTAAAAAGTCCGGCGCTCGATACACCTATTGCTAAATATCAAGGAACAGGCGATAATTACCGGATTGAAAAGATAAACTACAAAAAAGACGAACAGCGTGTCTACATCAACAAAGAAAAGTATTTTGAAGGTATAACGCCGGTAGTGTGGAATTATCACATTGGCGGTTATCAAGTTTTATTAAAATATTTAAAAGATAGGAAAAGGGAAGGTCGAAATATGGATGATGCGCGGCGTTACTGCAGGATTGTTACCGCGTTGAGTAAGACTATAGAATTACAAGAGAAAATAGATGAAATCTATCCGGAAATTGAAAAAGAACTAATTGATTTTAAATAGCTTATTGTTTTATTTCTCGTTAGGTTACGCTTCGCTTGAAACCCGGTGGTAACAAGTAACGTCGATTTATTTCCCAGCGATAAATCGCTGGGCTATTATACCAATTATAAATTGTATGATAATAGCCCACCAATTTATTGGTGGGGATTCTTGAACAAACCGAATAACAAACACATACGATATGCCCAAATTCTCCAACATAATCGCCTCCCCCCCCGGCAGCAAATTCATCCTGCAGGGAAACGCCGCTTTCGCCCTGGGAGTGATTCACGCCGGTTATCATGCCGCGACCGGTTATCCCGGAACTCCCAGCACCGAAGTTATCGATAAATCATTGAAGTATGCGCAGGACAAAATCAAAGTCGGATGGTCGGTCAATGAAGCGGTCGCCGTTTCAACCGCGGTAGGTCATTCGACCGCGGGCTATGACGCTGTGGTTACGATGAAAATACCCGGCGTCTTCCAAGCCGCGGACGCCATTTCCACCACCGCCTTTTTCACCGGATATTCGGGCGCTTTGGTTATCTACGCCGCTACCGATTATGTCCCTTCCAGCACCCAGCATGTGATAGATGCGCGGTATTTTTTCGCTTCAGCGCGCCTGCCGGTTTTGGAACCGCGCAATCACCGGGAAATGTATGAAATCGCTTGGACCGCCGCCGATATGAGCAGGAAATTCAGCACCCCGGTCATCGTATTGGCTTCGGGAATACTCGCCCATTCCGAAGCTTTGATCGTAACCAAAGAACCGCGAATTGTTGCGCCGAAGGAACTCCCCGATAATCTGCATAATTGGATGCTTCTTCCCAGTATCGCCCGGGCGAATTACAACAAGGCGACTACCGAAAGAATCCCCGCGATTAAAGAGTGGTGTGAAACAACCGATTTAGTCACCGAAACTTTCGGCGCCGATGATTGGGGCGTTATCGTCAATGGCGAAGCGGAAATCATCGTCAGGGAAGCGTTGAATATTGCCGGTGCGAATCCTTCCATACTTTCACTCGCCATAGCCAATCCACTGCCGGAAAAGAGGATAAAAGATTTTGCCGGGAACATCAAAGGCGGGTTATTCATCATCGAGGACGGACACCGGTTCCTGGAAGAGAAGATTCGCCTGCTGAATATCGACTTAACCGGTAAAGACGAAACCAGCGTCATAACCAACTGGACGCCGGAAGATGTGTTGGAATTTTTATCCGCCCACATCGATATCAACTATACGCCTGAAAAAAAGGATACTAAATTTCAGCCAATCGCAAGACCGCCTTCAATCTGTCCGGGATGTTCGTATAAAGCGCTGGCTCTGGCGGTCGCCAAGTTGAAAAGGAGGAAAAAACTATACGCCGCATTCGGCGATATCGGATGTTCGACCCTGCTGTATTTTTATAACGCCCTCGATACCGTTTCCTGCATGGGCGCGTCGGATTCAATAAGGCAGGGTTTCGCCCTGTCAAGACCGGAAATGGCGAATCAGGTGATCAGCGTAATCGGCGATTCGACCGAATGCCATTCAGGATTGGATTCCACCAGAAACGCCGTATTCAGGAATGTGCCCGGAGTTAAAATCATCCTGGATAATTACACTACGGCAATGACCGGCGGACAGCCTGCGCCCAGTTCACCATTCAATTTGGAAGGTCAGCCGCATAAATTCAGCTTAAGCAAAGCCATCGAAGCGGAAGGCGGCAGAACCATAGTCATCGACGCCTACGATTTGAAAGGCGTTGAAAAGGAACTGAAAAAAGCGCTCAAACTGACGGTGCAGGGCGTATATACCACGCTCATCCTCGAAGGAGAATGTATCCACGAGCTGGACAGTAGCAGGCTGATAAGGAAAGTGGAAATCGACTACGAAAAATGCGACAACTGCGGTGTATGTGATATTTGTCCCGGAATTGAACTGGACGATGACAAAACCCCGCATTTCACCAGCTTATGCACCAATTGTGGTTCAGGTAATCCGATATGTCTGCAAATCTGCCCCTTCGATGCGATTGTTTTCGCGGATGAAAAGGAAAGAATCGAAAAACCGCCGCCCCTCATTGCAAAACCGGGAGCGGTGGAAGCTGTCCATTTCGATGAATCTCTGCTCCCCCCTTCATTACGGGTAGCCATACGGGGAATCGGCGGTCAGGGGAACTTGTTCTTCGGCAAAGTATTGTCGGAAGTCGCTTTGCGGACACCATACTCGGAAACGCATATCGTCAAGGGCGACACTCACGGCATGGCGCAGTTGGGGGGACCGGTAATATCCACTTTTTCCTGCGGGGAAGTATTTTCCCCGGTGTTGGCGCCGGGTTCAGCCGATGTGCTGGTGGTGATGGAAGTCAGCGAAATTTTGCGCCCCGGATTTTTGGAATTATTGAAGCCAAATGGTACTATAATAATAAACGATTTCACCGCTTTACCGGTGAATGTAAAAAAGGAAGATTATCCCGCTTTTGAAGATATTGAAAAGCTCCTCGATGGTTACAATGTGATAAAAATCGACGCCAATAAGTCGGCTTACGAAATCGGGGATAAGTCTGGCAGGACCGCGAATGTAGTGGTGATAGGCTTATTATCAACCATCGAACCATTCAACCGCATCCCGGAGGAAATCTGGCTGTCGGCTTTAATGTCCGTATCCCCGAACGATATGGCGAAGGCAGGGAATCGGCGGGCGTTTGAGAAGGGGAGACTTTAGTAGTATGTTACACAAATAATACTAATTAGTATTTGGATTATTTTAGTGTAAAATAAAATAGAAAATAAAATGCATAATCAGAAAGAAAAAATATATAAATTTTTGATAAACAACGAGAAGCTTGAATTATTACAATCTCAGCTTAACGAATTCAATCCTTTCAAGGTTTTGAGGATTGAAGATCATGAAATTAGACATTCTAATGTTTTAGCATGGCTTTTTTGTCCATCTGAAAATCATAACCTGGACGATAGAATACTTAAAAAATTTTTACTGAGTGTTGTTGCTAAACCTGACAATGAGGATATACTAGAGGAAAGCATTCATCTCCTTGATTTACAACAGGCAAATTATCTTGATGCAGAGGTATATCGTGAAGAAGATCACATTGATTTATTAATTATTTCTAAAAAGAACAGGTTAGCGATTATTATAGAGAACAAAATATTCTCCAAAGAACATACAAGCCAACTGAACCGATATTTAGAAATGGTGAAGTCAAAATATCATAAGAATAAAATTCTACCAATTTATCTTACTTTTGAGGGTGACAGACCGAGCAATTTGAATTATTGTTCAGCATCATATCACGATGTTTTTAAAGTTATTGATTTCAATATAAAACTCTACAAAAATAGAATTACATCATATGCTTTTGACTTTATTCAATTTTACTTAAAAATATTGAAGGAGAAAATAATAATGGATGAAAATCTTAAAAAATTATGCCGTTCTATTTATAAAGAGAACAAAGATGCGATTGACCTGATATATTCAATTGGCAACGAAATAGATATCTTTTTATCTATTGAAGATTTCAAAGATAAATTTCCAGATATTGAAATAATCTGGTCAAGTAACAAGAATTTTTGTTTCTTATTGCAGGAATTCAAAGTTTCTAAGCAAATAAGTTCTAATTGGGCGGGTGGGCATTCAATAGCATATTGGTTTTTAGAATACTATGGTAAACTAAAAATTATTTTAGAAATTGGACCTTTTGATGATAGTGAACATCGTGTAAAATTCCTGGAAAAGATTGAAGATAAAGGCATCTCAATATCTAAGAGGGCAAAGGAACCCGGTCGTCTTAATACGATAATTTATTCTGCTACTGAGAAAATCGATGATTGGACTAATAGACAAGAGATTTCTGACAAAATGATTAAGTTGTTTAGTAAGAGAGAATTAAGAAATATTAAAGAAAAACTTTTAAACGGAATCAGAGAATTTGATTGGGAAAAATAATACATTACAAAGTATGTCTTTAACTGTTACTTATCTTTGGATTAGAATGGATGGTGAATATTACCGTTAAGTAGAGGAGAAAAAATACCCTATGCCCCCCCAAAAAACAAAACCCCCCACTTGGACCGACTTGAAAAAAGTTGTCAATGATCTTGACCATTCGCAGATGGTTGACTTAATAAGAGACCTATATCGTCTTTCTAATAGCAACAGCGATTTCCTGCATACTCGATTTTCAATGGGGAAAGACCCGATAGGTCCGTATAAGGAAATCATTAAACACGCTATGTATCCTGAATACGAGGAGCGCGAGACTATTGAGATATCCCGCGCGAGAAAGGCAATCAGTGATTATTCGAAAGCATCTGACGATTTGAAAAGCAAGATTGATCTTATGATCTTTTTCGTCGAATGCGGCAACCGCTTTACACTCGATTATGGCGATATCGACGAAGAATTCTACACTTCTTTATGCCGCATGTATTATAAGGCTGCTGAAAATGTGCTTTTACTGCCTGAGCAGGAACAGAAAGAATTTCACCAAAGACTTAAAAGGATAATGGAATCATCGTTAGGGATGGGCTGGGGATACCATGATGACCTCTGTGATACCTATTACGAAGCGTTCCCGGATGAATTAGATGAATGAATAATTGCTTCCCTATTTCAATAATTCAAGCATTTGGAGAGAATCTATGAGTTATAAAATGAGGCTCTTGCAAAAGTATTGAATTAATA
>JABMRZ010000030.1 GCA_013202315.1 Candidatus Tariuqbacter arcticus
AGAAGGATTCACAGTAAATAAAGTAATGAAGTAATAATTCTGAAAATACTGGCGACATCGACAATTTTTTGTCGATGTCAGTTCAATAAACGCCTATCCCATACTCCCAATCTCCTACAAATCTATCCTTCTGAACTTGATGAAGGAAAAAACAACCAGCACTACCGCCCCACAAGTTAAAATCAATATGTCATCCAAAGGAAACCCACTTTCAGTGAGGACTGTCTGAGGGTGGTAATAACTGAATGGATTGATGGGAGATATCGCTCCTATTAAAGCGATGGTCTTCCCCAGGAAATCCAGCATAAACAAGCCCAAAGGCAATCCTATCATCCACCCCACACTCCCCCCGAAGGATTCTGCCGACACGCTGAGCAACAACGACATACTCCCCAGGAAGACAAAGAGGAAAAAGAGATTTGTAATTACCGGGATAAAATCTAACAGTGAATTCTCCATCCCGTATATCCAGATGGAAAATCCCACCCCCGCCAGCAGGCAAGTTACTATAAACGCGAGCCCCGCCAGGAAAAATATCATTAGCGTGGCCAGATATTCCCGCCTGGAAACCGATCTGCCCAAAGTCAATTCCAGGATACCCTTATCCCGTGCCGATGATACCTCCCGCCCAAAAAGAACCGCCGGGAACACCATCAATACGGAATACACGAAAGGGTGCGAATAGCAAATCGACATCATTCCCAAAGGGGTGAAAAAACCCAGGTTCTCCTCCCCTAATAAGCGCCTCATCGCCTGCGGGATGAACTGCATCATTTTTGCCGTCTGAGGTCCCAGGGTGGAGGAATCTAACACCCAATACATCATCACCTCGGAAAAAAACAGCGACAATCCGCATATCAACAGAGTGAGGCGCTGATCGTGAAACACAATCCTGAATACCGTCCCGTTAATCTTTCACCTCGTAATATTGCAGAAATATCTCTTCTAGGTCCGGGTCGGAGATGTTCAAATCGACCACATCTATCCCCTGCAGAGCTTCCAGCAGCCGCTTGAGATTACCATCGGATATGAACGACAGCATTTTCCCATCCTTGACTGAAGCGCAGGGGTACCGCTCCAAGAAGATTTCCGCCTCGCTTGCCGCCGAAAAATGAATCCTCACATTTTTATGGCGCATCGCCTTCATATCTTCGATTGATGCCTTGGTGACCAGCTTACCCTCTCGGATGATAGCCGCGGTATCGGCGATATGTTCGACTTCCGATAATATGTGAGACGAGAAGAAGATGGTGCGCCCCTCAGCCTTCATCTCCTTCAGCAGTTCCAGGAAGGAATGTTTCACCAGCGGATCCAAACCGCTGGTCGGCTCATCCAATATCAACAGTTTTGGAAAATGCTGGATCGCACCGATTATCCCCAGCTTCTGCTTCATCCCGCGGGAATACTCCCGGGCCTTCCGCTTCAAATCCTTCGCTGGAAACGCCAGCGCCTCCAACGCTCGCTTGCGGGCAGCCGGCTCCCCCCCCGATAAACTGCTCCAATATCCCAAAAGCGCCTCACCCGTGAACCCGCCGGGAAGAACCGCCTCCCCCGGCAAATATCCGATATTCCGGTGATACCGGTAATCCCCCCAATTTAGCTCTTCGCCCAGTATTTCTATTGAACCCCTGTTCGGACGAATGAAATTCATCAACAAGCGGATGGTGGTGGTCTTGCCCGCGCCGTTGGGACCCAGGAAGCCGAATATCTCACCTTCCGAAACCGACAAATCCAAATCCTGAATCCCCACCGTTTCCCCGAAAAAACGGGTCAAGTCGGTAATTTTCACCGCGGTTGACATCTCTTATTCGCCCTCCTCATCGTATCCATTCTTCTTCCGCCGCCGCCTTTCGCCCCCATCCGATTTGGGTCTTTCACCCTCGATGCCGTTTCCCGGCTGATTGGCGAACCATAAAGTGCGCTGCGGGAAAGGAATCTCAATCCCTTCTTCCTTGAAGCGGCGGTAGATTTCCAAACGAATCTCCTCCGCGGTGCCCCATTCCTCCCGCCAATCCTGAACGATGCAGGTCACCCGCAAATCCAGCGAAGAATCGCCGAAGCCGAGGAAATACGCATTCGGCGGCGGATCCGACAAAACCTTCGGATTGCTCTTGCAAGCCGCCACCAATATGGCTTTCGCCTTATCCAAATCGGCGCCGTAAGCCACCCCCACATACACACTCACCCTGACCAGCGAATCGGGATAGCTGAGGTTGATGACCTTCTCTTTGATGATTGCAGCGTTGGGGACGATTATCAATGTATGATCGAAGGTCATCACTTTAGTGGAGCGCAGCCCTATCTCATATACATCCCCTCGTTCCCCGGAAGCCAATTGTATCCTATCTCCAACCCTGAATGGTCGGTCGGTCATTATGGCGAAACCTGCTATCATATTGGAAAGCGTCTCCTGCGCTGCCAGCGCGATTGCCAAAGAACCCACCCCCAAAGACACCACCAGTGACTGAACATCCAGATTGAAATGCTTGAGTACGATTATCAAAGCGATGAAGAAAATGATTATCTTGGTCACCCTGACCACCAATGGCAGGAAATCTTCCTTACCGCTGATAATCCGCTTCTCAATCAATGTCTGGGAATATAAGCGGGTGGCTTTGCTCACCAAATCCATCAGGATAATGGATATCTGACTTACTATCAGGATGTAGAATATGCCGTTCAGGTAAAGCAGATACCTCTCCCCCAAAATATCGGAGAAATATCCCAGGAAGAAGTATACCCCTATGATGATTATCAACCGCCGAACCGGCTTCTTGAGGAAGGCTATTAGCGCTTCATCCCCTTTCCAGCGTGTCTTTTCCCTGGTGAATTTTTCCAGAGCGTTCATCGCCTTACCCGCCGAAAAGAACGCCAGCGCGGTAATAATCGCCGCCGCCAAAACCTTCACGCACAGCAAAAGCCCGGGGTGCTCTGAAATGTATTGCAGTATTTCTCGCATAGAATCACCTGTGAAATAAATCCCCCATAGACCGAAAACCGAGAACAGAAAACCGAAAACCGAGAACAGAAAACCGAATACCGAGAACCGAATACCGAGAACAGAAAACTGAGAACCGAGGACCGCTCTCCGTTCACCGTTCACCGTTGTAACGGGATCACAATCCTCATCGTCGTCCCCTGTTCCGGGCGGGATTCTTTAATGAACAACCTCCCTCTATGATAGTTCTGGATTATCCGCCGCGCCAGCGACAACCCCACTCCCCAGCCGCGGCTCTTTGTAGTGTAGCCCGGACGGAAGATATTCCGCCGATTGAGCGGGTCGATTCCGCATCCCGTATCACCGATGTCGATGAAAGCCCGCTTGGTATTGGCGGAAACAGTAACCGTTATCGAACCCTCATTTTCGGTCAATGCGTCGATGCCGTTGCGGATAAGATTTTCCACTACCCAGCCCAGCAAATCCGGATTTATCACCGCTTCAGGGTCAGCTTGATATTTTTCCTGCAATTTAATCTTATGCCCGGATTGAGGGATGCGCCGGCGGTAATAATTGACCGATTCCTCCACCACCGGCACAATCTTCGCCCGCTTCATATGCAGTTCGGAACCAATCTGCGAAAACCGCGCGGTGATTTTCTCCAATCGGCTGATATCCCGTTCCATTTCACCATATAGCGTATCATCTGTCTTGCCCGATTTCAGGAGTGCCATCCAGCCCAATAGTGAACTTAACGGGGTGCCGAGCTGATGCGCGGTTTCCCGCGCCATCCCCACCCAAACCGCCCGCTGTTCACTGTCCTTGATATTCTTGAAGCCGAAATAGCCGATTAGTATGAACAGCCCCACCACCCCAATCCCCATTACAGGGAGCAATCGCAATTGTGAAATGAGATTGGAATCGCCGTAATGGAAGTAGTCCTTCTGTCTTTGAGAATATTCGATGGCGATGGGTTCGGAAATCTTGTCCATATGATGCATCAGCGATTGCAGTTTCCTATGTGCGGCGAGGGAAGTGTCCTCCGGGTCGATGCTGAGGTTCTTCCAGAACTTGGGATTGCCCTCTTCATCGGTTAAAATGATGGGAATATCTATCCGCCGAATCGCTTCAAACGCCTGGTAAGGCGAAGCGTTGTCCAGCAGGAAGCGGTAATGCTCGATATTCATACTCAAGCTGTGCCGGGCTTCCATCCGAAGCTGTTCCACTAAATACTGAGTGTAGAACAATACCCCCAAGACGATAATCACTCCGCAGAGAAAAAGGAACCCCTTGAACTGCCCCACCCGGCGATATTTACCAGTCCCCTTCATAAATTACCCTGATTTGTTTCGTATTTCGAATTTTGAATTTGTTTCGTATTTCGAATTTGTTTCGAGTTTGTTTAGTATTTTGAATTTGTTTCGAATTTCGGGTTTCGAATTTCGAATTTTAAAATGTAGGGTGGGCTCTTAACCCACTGCTTAACTCGCCTCACGCACCTTGCATTACTTGCTTTCGGCATTCAGTATTTGTTTTTCACCGTTTCCAAGCCTTAACCATTATCCCATTCCCCTGAGCATTATCACCTTTCAAATCGCGCTTCATCGACCACTCCGCCATCGGATAAACGAGCAGGAAATATAACGGCAGAATCAAGAAAAACACCTTCGATACCCGTAAAACACTGATGGGAAATTTCTGGAGCAGCTTCCAAGCTAAAGAACCGTTCTTCCCATAGGTCAGCGTATATTTGATTTCATCGAAACCGGCGGCGCGCAATTTTTCCAAAAGCTCATCGGTTGTATAGCCGTCGCGCACATGTTCACCCACAAACGCCCCTACCCCGCCAACTGCGTCTTCTCGGAGGTGAGGCGTATGCATTAAGAAAATCCCGCCCTCCTTCAATGCGCGGTAGATATTGCCAAAAACCGTCATATCATCCTCGATATGTTCCATCACATCTACGGATAGAACTAAGTCATTCCGCGATTCATCGTCCATCTCCGTCAAATTGAGCTCTCGCAGGGAAATACTGTCCACCCCTGTTTCTTCGATGAAACATCCGAAATCCTCTATCATTACCGGTTCAATCTCCGCCGCTTCCACTACCGCATTAGGATAACGCATCGCGATGTGGTATGAATACTGACCGTAGCCGAACCCGGCGTCGAGGATGTGGAGCTTACCGCCCAACCGTGGAATCAAATCAGCCAGTTCCCTCTTAATATACCTTTCCCTCAGAAACAGCCTTCCCAAGGCGAAATAGAACATTTTCCGAAACAGCGGACGCCCCCTTATAACCCGCCGCAGGATATTCTTTACCGGCTCATATTCCAATCTTCAATCCAAAACAGTATCATTGTGAAAATTCAAAGGATATACGATAGATTGTCGACTTTCGGTTCACGGTTTTCAGTTCACGGTTTTCGATTTTCGGTTCACATTCTTTTTAACCGTCTAAACAGACTAACTCCCATAACAATAAACACCCCTGCAAAAACAATCCAATGAACCGCCCACCCCGCCCTATACACCACCGATTCGCATTTGAATACAACTTCATGCTCCCCTGCAGGAACTACCACCCCGCGCAATAATTGATTAGTCGGATATATCCGAGTCTCCTTCCCATCCACCCGCGCTTTCCAGTACGGAGGGTAATAAACTTCCGAAAGCGCCAAGAATGAACCGCCCGCACTGCGGGTCTTCACCCGCACTTCCAGCGGCGACCAGGACAATATTTCCGCCTCCCCGCCCGTTTTGGAAGGTAAATCTATCGGCTGCTCCACGATGGCTTCAGTCCGCGGATTGAACGCTTTCAGATATTCCAGCCGGTCTTCCAATTGGGGCAGGATTACTATATCCTTCACCAGCCAGGCTCGCGGCAGCGCTGTTTTGTTCAAATAGACCTTCTGCTGGCCATCCATCGCCAGTTCTAAATTCGGCAGCGACGAAAGATCCCGGTCGGATAGGATATACCTGGCGTTCAACATATTTATGAGATTAAAATTGTTCAATCCCACACCATCTAAAATTTCTTGATACCGCTTCATCTTAGTCCCCAAATAGCCGTCGATGCTTTCAAGTCCGAAATATCCGTACCAATTCTGTGGTCGGATGCGGTCGGCTGGATATACGCGGAACGGCTTACCCTGCGCGCGCAAAAAATTGACTGCCGGAGTCGGCTGAAGATAAGCCTGCATATTCGCCTGGGGGGCTGGATTTATCAAATTCCTGTTAACCACCCAAAGGTCGATCAACAACAACAAAGATAAGAGCGGGACTAATAAATTGAAATTCACCTTCCGCTTGAGGAAAAGGTAGACTAATCCCAGAACCGCTCCCGCGAAAATCGCCCCCTTCCATAAATCGCCTAACAGCATATTGAAAAGCTGAGCGTGGGCTTGAACCGGCATCTGAGGGCGAATGGTCTTTATCCAGCCCGTTACCGCCGACTGAAAAGGACTATAGAGCACAGACATTACCACCGCCGCCGCCAGTATCCCCCCAGCCGTGTATAAAATTGGTTTTAGCGGTGCGGACTTGCCCGCCATTTCCTTCACCTTTTCCAATCCATAGCCGGCGAGCATCGCAATCGAAAACACCATCAATATCTGAATCATCACCGGAACCCGGAAGCTCTTGAAAAACGGCATCAGCTCGAACATCGGCTTGAAAAGTATGGGAAAATACTTGCCGAACGACACTATCCAGGCGAAAAAAAATAATATGAGGAAGAAAGTCACCATTCGGTTCCGCGCCAAAATCGCCGCCATCACCGCCAGAACTAACGCCGCCATCCCCCAGTATAACGGCATATCCGTGAACGGCATATATCCCCAATATGTAGAACCGCCGAATCCGAAAAACGAAGGGACAACATAAGTCAACGATTCCAAAGGATGAAACGACCAATTGGTGGCGTAGTCCCAATCGAGCCCCCCTTCGGAGCCCCCCCGGATTGAATATGGAGTGTATTCATACACCGGCAAATAAGCTGAAGCCGCAAAACCGAACCCTAATGCAACCCCTGCAACGAATAACACTACCTTCAACGGTATCGCTCTGGACTGCCCTTTGATATCGAAAATTACGCTCCATACCAGATACATCCCCCCGGCGAGCAGCGCATAGAACGCCATCTGAACATGGAAGGAAAGCAGTGTCATCCCGACCGCCAGCACAAACAAAGCGAAATCCAGCAGCTTCCTTCGCTCCAACATTCGCTTCACTGTCAATAAAACTAAGGGGATATAAGCGCAGGTGAACAGCTTGGAACCATGCCCTACATTCGGCAGTGCGATGAGCTGCGGAGTGAACATATATATCAATCCGGCGAATATGCTCACCAGCCAGCTCATCCTCAGCGACCGCGCCAATAAATAAGTGAACGCACCCGCCATCAGGAAATGAAACAGCATCAGCCGAATGTTGGAATCCATCATTGGGTTGATGAACAGCACGGCTATAATCCGTTCCACCACCCCCCAATTGAAAAATGTATAGGTGAACAGCGGATATTGAACCGAAGCCATACACGGCATTCCCCCAAAGAAATACGGGCTCCACAACGGAGCTCCCTCTTCCGCTAATTTAGCGCTCGACTCTATCAGCACCACGCCGCTTAAGAAGTCCGGCGAACTGGCGAGGTCGAACCGCTGGAATACCAGCTTGTTGAAAAATACTATTATTAAAAGATAGAAAATAAGCAATGCGATGAGGAACTGTATCGAGGGCTTCTCAATGGAAAGTTTTTTCTTGGAAACGGCTTTCTTCGCCAATGATTTTCCTGAAGATGATTTCTTCTTCAAAGCGACGCCTTCTGTGAATTATCGTTACTTGCCGACTTAATTACCCGTAAGAGTTTAGCTTTCTGAAAAACATCCTATTCAGGAATTGTTACTTTATTAATCTTCCTATCGCTTCACGCATCTCGCAACTCGCAACTATTCATTTTTCGACAGAAGTGCAATCTTCAACACCTGATCGATATTATTAACATAATGAATCGCTTTCACCTTAGACAAAATCTCTTCAGGAATATCTTTTAAATCCTTCTTGTTGAGTTCGGGGATGATTATCTCCCTGATATTCGCCCTCACCGCCGCCACCACCTTCTCCCGCAATCCGCCGATGGGCAAAACCGTCCCCCGTAAGGTGATTTCACCGGTCATAGCCACATCGTTGCGCACCTTCATTTCGGTCAACAGCGAAGTCAGCGCCGCCAACATAGTAACCCCCGCCGAGGGCCCGTCTTTGGGCGTTGCTCCTTCCGGAACATGTATGTGAATTTCGTGAGTGTTGAAGAATTCGGGCTGGATGTCATATTTCTTGCTTTTACTCCTGATATAAGAAAGGGCGATTTCCGCTGATTCCTTCATCACTTCCCCCAACCTGCCGGTGATGTGAACGGATTTACCGCTCCCCGGCATCATCGTCGCTTCGATAAGCAAAACCGTCCCCCCAATCGGTGTATAAGCCAGCCCGGTCGCTACTCCCACCATCGAAGGGTGGTCGGTAACTTCTCCGATATACTTCGGTTCACCCAAATGTTCGGTGAAATTTTTAATGGTTATTCTTTCGGAAACCTCAACGCCGCTGACCACCTTCACCGCCGTCTTCCTGCACGCCTGGGCGATTACCCTTTCCAAATTACGCACCCCCGCCTCCCGCGTGTAGTGATTCACCATTTTAGCCAACGCCCCCTTGGTGAAACCTAGCTGCCTCGCCTTCAAACCATGTTCCTTCAACTGCCTCGGTACAAGATACCGCCGGGCGATTTCCACCTTCTCCTGGGTTATATACCCCGGAAGCTGAATTACCTCCATACGGTCGAGTAATGGTGGAGATATTGTGTGGGTCACATTCGCCGTGGTGATGAACATTATCCGTGATAAGTCGAATTCTATATCCAGGTAATGGTCGGAAAAGGTGCTGTTCTGTTCGGGATCTAAAACCTCCAGCAGCGCCGATTCAGGATTACCATGAAAATCCGCCCCCACCTTGTCGATTTCATCCAACATAAACACCGGATTATTGGAACCGACATTCCTCAACGATTGGATTATCCTGCCGGGCAGCGCACCGATATAAGTGCGCCGATGACCTCGTATCTCAGCCTCATCCCGAATCCCGCCCAAAGAAATCCTGACGAACTTGCGACCTGTCGCCCTGGCGATCGAACGTCCCAGCGATGTCTTCCCCACTCCGGGAGGCCCGGTCAAACAGAGGATTGCCCCCCTGCTCGATTCCTTGAGCTTGCGAACCGCCAGGTATTCCAGTATCCGCTCCTTTACATCCTGCAAACCATAATGGTCATGTTCCAGGATTTTCTCCGCCTTGGCGATATCGATGGTGTCTTCGGTTGAAATCTCCCAAGGCAGTTCCAATATCCAATCCAAATATGTGCGCACCACCATATATTCCGCCGATGCCGGGGACATCTTCGACAGCCGGGAGAGTTCTCTCACCCCGACTTCCCGCGCCCGGTCCGGCATTGGAGTTTCAGCCAGGCGCTTCTCCAGCTCTCTGACTTCCTGAGTATGTTCGTCTTCTTCCCCTAATTCCCGCTTGATAGCCTTCAATTGCTCGCGGAGGTAGTAATGCCGCTGAGATTTATCCAATTCCTCATCCACTTCCCCCTTAATTTTATCGCGGAGCTTCAACAGTTTCAATTCCTTGGATACCAGCGCTGTTACCGCGCTCATTCGCTCTTCCAAGTTCCGAATTTCCAGGATATCCTGCTGCTGCTCATTAGACAGATTCAAATTGGAAGCCACCAAATCGACCAGCACCTCCGGTTCGTCAATGTTTATTAAAGCGGTCTTCACATCTTCCGACAGGTAAGGCGCATGGTCGATTACCCCCCGGAATTCGTCCATCAGCAGCCTGGTTAGCGCTTCCAACTTACGGCTTTTGCTGACTTTAGGTTTTAGAACCGATATCTTCGCCACCCGGTAAGGTTCTTCCTGAACTATTTCCTTGAATTCAATCCGCGCTATCCCCTGCACTAATAGCCTGATCGAACCATCCGGGACTTTGAACATCTTTAAAAGACCCGCCGCCGTTCCTACTCGATGAAAGTCAAACTTATCTTCGTCTTCTTCTTCGGGCTCCCGACCCGCAAACGCTCCCACTATCCGGTCCCCCTCTAAAGCATCGTTTATCATCCTGATGGTCTTTTCATCGGAAATTGAAAGGGGAAAAATGACATTGGGAAACATCACCGTGTCACGCAGGACCATAAGCGGCACTTGAGAGGGTATTTCACGCTTCTTGTCGTCGTCGCCTGAAAACTTAATTCTGTCTACCATTTCTGCTGCAATTTTCTATCTTATTGAAAAGTCAGGCAAGGTAACTTGATAACCCACCATTAATCTTGCCATTTTGAACTTGAGACCTGAGACTTGATAATCCTGGCTGCCGCGCAAGCGGCGTCCTATCCGTTATCTATATTCACAACTGTTATCCTGTTTGCGCATGAATTCAACATCCCCAACAGCGCCGCAATCCCCTCGAACAATGCACCGTATCCCGCCTATGTCGGCGCCGCATCTTCCTAACCCGGACGAGCCGGAACCAAAAAGGTTTTAACTTAAAAAGTAGAAAGTAT
>JABMRZ010000361.1 GCA_013202315.1 Candidatus Tariuqbacter arcticus
ATCGACAATTTTTTGTCGATGTGGGCGCAATAAGCGCCTAACAAGGAGATAACAATGCCCGCGACGCCTTCTAAAATGGTGGCTTTAGGAACCCCAGCCCCTAATTTCAAAATCTTAGATGCGATAACCGGTAAAATTAAGACGCTTGATGAATTGAAATCGGACACAGCGACCGTGGTAATGTTCTTCTGCAATCACTGCCCCTTCGTGAAGCATGTCCAATCGGGCGTGGTCCAATTGGTGAATGATTATATTCTCAAAGGGATTTCTTTCATCGCCATCAATCCCAACGATATTGAGAATTACCCCGAAGATTCGCCCGAAAATATGAAGAAAATCGCCGCGGAAAAGGGCTATAAATTCCCCTTCCTCTTCGATGAAACTCAAGAAGTGGCAAAAGCCTATAACGCCGCCTGCACACCCGATTTTTTCATCTATGACAAGGATATGAAGCTGGTCTATCGAGGGCAGATGGACGATTCCCGACCCGGAAATAATATCCCCGTTACCGGTGAGGATGTCCGAGCCGCCCTGGATAACATCTTGGCGGGAAAACCCGTAGGCGAGGAGCAAAAGCCCAGCATCGGCTGCGATATTAAATGGAAAAACTGATATTCAGGATTGAAAACAGTAACGGATGGAAAAGGATTTCTATCGCCAAGTCTATGATTTAGTCCGTAAAATACCCCCCGGTAAAGTCGCCACTTATGGGCAGATTGCCGCTTTGCTCGCCGCGCCCAGAGCCGCACGCACCGTTGGTTACGCTCTCAATGCGCTTAGGCGAGGCTCGGTGTTTCCACCTGTTCCCTGGCAAAGGGTTATCAACTATCGGGGAATGATATCCTTACCCCCAGGCGGCGGATATGAAATTCAACGGGATTTGCTCACCGATGAAGGGGTAACCCCCGATGAAGATGGCGTCTATGACCTGAATGAATATCTATGGAACTGTAAATTAGAGGAATCAGCGCCGGAAATAACAAGTCCTTAAAAATATATTTGTATTATTAAATATCAATTAACTCGTGCTTAACTATGATAAAAAAAATCGGCATCACCACCGGCGGAGGGGATTGTCCCGGACTGAATGCGGTCATTCGCGCCGTTGTGAGAGGTGCAGTCAATGTCTATGACTGGGAAGTCCTGGGCATCCAGGACGGCTTCGATGGACTCATCAGTATGCAGGGCATCAAGGAACTCAACCCCTTTAAAGTCAGAGGCATCCTGCCGCGCGGAGGTACAATTTTAGGCACCACCAACCGCGGCAACCCCTTCAAATATAAAATCATGGTGGGCGATAAAATCGAAGAAAGGGATATGTCCTCCAGAGTGAAGGAAAATCTCGCACTCTTGGGAATCGATGCCTTGGTGATGATTGGCGGCGACGGTACACTCTTCATCGGACGAGACCTGATGAAAATGGGAATCAAACTGGTCGGTGTACCCAAAACTATCGATAACGACCTGTCAGCCACCGAAGTTACTTTCGGCTTCAATACCGCAGTCACCACCGCCACCGATGCCATTGATAAACTCCACACCACCGCTGAATCGCATCACCGGGTGATGATTCTCGAAGTGATGGGACGCGGAGCCGGATGGATAGCCCTGGAAGCTGGTATCGCCGGAGGTGCGGATGTTATTCTGATTCCCGAAATTCCCTTCGATCTGGAAGTAATCGCCCGGACTATCCGGGATCGAAACAAGAAAGGCAGTAAATTCTCTATCATTGTGGTGGCTGAAGGAGCCTTCCCCAAAGGAGGAGAAGCCTTCTTCATCGAATATAAAATCGGCAAAAAAACCGTTAAAACCCTGGGAGGAATCGGACAATATGTATCCGGTAAAATTGGTGAAACCCTGTCTATGGAATCGAGGGTCACCGTGTTAGGCCACCTTCAGCGAGGAGGCAGCCCGACAACTTACGATAGATTCCTCGCCACACGCTTTGGTATGAAAGCCGTCGACCTAATCGCCCAAGGTAAATTCGGACAAATGGTCTGCCTCAGAGCTGGGAAAATTGAATCCGCTCCGATTGAAGAAGCCGTTGGTCAGCAAAAACTCGTAGACCCCGAAGGTGAAGTAATCCTAACTGCCGAAAAATTAGGAATTTGTGTCGGAAGACACAATAAATGGGTGAGCGGGGAGATGAAATAAATCTTGTTTCAAAATTCAAATCAAGAATAAATATACAGGAGTATAAAATGACCGGAAAGAAATGCCGCTGCCCCCGAATTGACTTCTCCGAATGGGAAGATAAAGAATTCGACTGGGAAAATGAAACATTCTATTTTCTACCGGTTAAATTCCTGCTTCACAAACCCATTAACCTGGAAGAAAAAATCCGACAGCTTCGCAAAGAAGTCACCGAAAAAGGATATGAGTTCGTCGATATGAAAGTGATGCTCTGCGAATGGGCTCCCTTCAGCGGGCGAGTGTTGTGCCAGATTAAAAACCCTGAAAAATACGATGAAAATATCTATGTCTGCGATATGGGAATAGTGTATACTACCGTTTTCAAAGGAAAAGCCAAAGAACTGAAACAAACCGTCTCCGATTTTAATTCCCAGATTGAACTTAACAAAGGTGTTCCCGTTCAAAAAACATATCTCTGGTACGTACATTGTAAAACTTGCGCTAAAGAGCGGGAGAATCTGACAATCATCTTCGTGAAAACCTAATCCAACATATCTGAAATTTAAAATTAAGAATTAATAATGCAAATTTGAAAACACTTCGGTATTTCGGTTTTAAGTC
>JABMRZ010000362.1 GCA_013202315.1 Candidatus Tariuqbacter arcticus
TCAGGATTGTTCAGGGCGTTCAAGGCGCTGCCCCGGATTATGGGAATTTCATCGCCGGGGAATTGATAATCGTCCAGCAGTTCGCGCATTTCCAGTTCCACTAAGTCCAGCAAATCCGCATCCTCGGCGCTGATCATATCCGTCTTGTTGAGGAACACAATCAGATAGGGCACCCCCACCTGACGGGCGAGCAGGATATGCTCGCGGGTCTGGGGCATGGGACCGTCGGCGGCGCTGACCACCACGACAGCTCCGTCCATCTGAGCGGCGCCGGTTACCATATTCTTCACATAGTCGGCGTGTCCGGGGCAGTCGACATGCGCGTAGTGGCGGTTAACGGTTTCGTATTCAATATGTGCGGTGGCGATAGTTATTCCTCGTTCCCGTTCTTCCGGTGCGTTGTCGATCGAATCGAAGGATCGATATTCGGACAAGCCTTTATTGGACAGGACCAGAGTAATCGCTGCGGTAAGGGTTGTCTTGCCGTGGTCGACATGACCGATGGTGCCCACATTCACATGGGGCTTGGTCCGCTCATATTTCCGTTTTGCCATTATGAGTTACCTTCCATTTATAAGTTCAAGATATTCAAATTCTGAATTATAATAAACGACATTAATTCTTGTATCCGATTTTATTGTCAGGGTTGAGACAATTCCGACATTTCAAAATGACAATTATCTATGTCGCTCGTTATAGAAACGCACGGCGGTCATAGTTTTAGCGATTTTTTCGGGCAGTTCCTGGTAATTTTTAAATTCCATAGTGAAGATCGCCCGTCCCTGGGTCATAGACCTTAAAGCGGTCGCATAACCGAACATTTCCGCCAGTGGGACTTCGCCTCGGATGATTTGACCGTCTCCGCGTATATCGATTCCATTGATTTTTCCTCTGCGGGCAACCAAGTCGCCCATTACATCGCCGACATAGACTTCGGGGAGCACGATTTCAATCGCCATAATCGGTTCCAACAGCGCCGGGTCGGCTTTCCTGATGCCGTCTTTCAGCGCTATAGAGCCGGCGACTTTGAAGGCGATTTCGGAAGAATCGGTTTCGTGAAAGGAACCGTCGACTAATGCGACTTTGATGTCGCATAACGGGTAGCCTGCCAGCGCTCCGGATTTCATCGCTTCCTGGACGCCTTTATCCACCGCAGGGATGTATTCCTTTGGAATCGCCCCTCTAACGATGCGGTTGATGAATTCGTAGCCGCTTTTGGAGTTGGGCGAAATATCCAGCAGGACATGACCGTATTGACCATGCCCGCCGGTTTGACGAATGAATCGCCCTTCACTCATCACCGGCTTCCGAATAGTTTCCCGATATGCTACTTGTGGCTTACCCACATTCGCTTCAACTTTAAATTCCCGCATCATCCTATCGACCAGGATTTCCAAGTGGAGTTCACCCATTCCGGAGATGATGGTTTGACCTGTTTCTTTATTAGTGGTCACTTTAAAAGTGGGGTCTTCTTCTGACAGCCTAGTTAGGGTATCATTGATTTTTTCCTGGTCCGCTTGGGTTTTGGGTTCGATGGCGACGCTGATTACCGGTTCGGGGAAAACCATGCTTTCGAGGATGATGGGCTTCGCTTCGCTGCACAGCGTATCGCCGGTTCGAGTCCGCTTCAATCCGACGGCGGCGACGATATCGCCGGCATATATTTCGTTGATGTCTTCTCGCTTATTGGCGAACATTCGGAGCATTCTGCCGAATCGTTCTTTCTTGCCGGTTCCGGTGTTCATAACCTGCAGTCCGGTTTTAGCGGTCCCGGAATAAACTCGAAGATAAGTCAATTTCCCGGTATAAGCGTCATTCACGATTTTGAAGGCGAGGGCGGCGAAGGGTTCGTCATCGGCGGCTTTCCGAATTTCCTCCCGCTTCCTTTTGGGATTAGTCCCCTTGATAGGGGGAATGTCGGTTGGCGCCGGAAGATAAAAGATGACCGCATCGAGAAGGCGTTGGATGCCAATGTTCTTGAAAGCGGCGCCGCACAGGACGGGGATTATTTTACATTCAATTGCCGCTTTTCGGATAGCTGAGCGTATAGTATCGATGGGGATATCATCGCCGCGTTCATCCAGTACCATTTCCATAATTTCATCATCATAATCCGCAATCGCTTCCAACATCTTGGAGCGGTATTCGTCTGCGTATTCAAGGAGGTCTTGAGGTATATCGATTTCTTCCCATATTGCGCCGAGGCTTCGCTCGTTGTAAATGACCGCTTTCATTTTGATGAGATCGATCAGTCCGGCGAAGAGTTCACCGGAACCCATAGGAATCTGGATGGGAATGGGATTGTTGCCCAGTCTTTCGGCCATCATATTAACAGCGCGATGGAAATCTGCGCCCACTCTGTCCATTTTATTGATGAATGCAAGCCGGGGGACATTATATTTATCGGCTTGTTTCCAGACGGTTTCAGATTGAGGTTCGACGCCGCCCACTGCGCAGAAGATAGCGATTGCGCCGTCAAGCACCCTCAAAGAGCGCTCCACTTCCGCGGTGAAATCGACATGCCCGGGGGTATCGATGATATTAATCTGGTGCTTCAGCCATTCGCAGGTGATGGCGGCTGAAGTGATGGTGATGCCTCTTTCCCGTTCCTGTTCCATCCAATCCATCACTGTCGAACCTTCGTGCACTTCACCCATCCGATGCACCTTTTTGGTGTAGAAGAGGATTCGTTCGATGGTGGTGGTCTTACCGGCGTCGATATGGGCGGTGATGCCGATATTGCGCACTTTTGTTATGTCTTTATTTCGAGGCATTACCTGGTGCTTGGTGTTTGGTGAAATTGGGTTTAAGTATTACCAGCGGAAGTGGGCGAAGGCTTTATTGGCTTCCGCCATTCTATGTGTATCGTCTTTTTTCTTGATAGTTGTGCCTTCGTTTTTGGAGGCGGCAATAAGTTCCCCCGCCAGTTTATCGGACATAGTTTTTTCGGAGCGTGCTTTCGCATAGTTGATGAGCCATCGAATCGCAAGTGCTTCTCTGCGATTTTGTCTGACTTCGACAGGAACTTGGTAAGTGGAGCCGCCGACTCTCCTTGATTTAACTTCCAAGATGGGTTTGGCGTTTTCCACGGCTTTTTTAAATGTTTCCAATCCTTGATCGGGGAATTTATCATCGATTTTATTGATTGCGTCGTAGAAGATTTGTTCCGCAATGCTTTTTTTACCCCGGCGCATAATATTATTGATGAACTTTGCGACCAGCACATCATGATATTTGGGGTCGGGTATGATTTCCCTTTTAACCGCTCTCTTTCGTCTGGGCATATTATAAAGCCGAAATAAGGATTGATTGGCGATTTCAGATTTAAATGCCATCAGCTAAGCGAATGATTTAACGAATAAATTCAGCGTGTTCAGCTATAGCTGATGGCGTTGGGAGTTACTTTTATTTGGGTTTCTTAGTGCCGTATTTGGAACGACTTTGGTTTCTCGCTTCCACACCTTGGGCATCCAAAGTCCCGCGAATAATATGGTAGCGCACTCCAGGCAGGTCTTTAACTCTTCCCCCTCGAATCAAGACAATGGAATGTTCCTGGAGGTTATGTCCTTCACCTGGGATATAGGCGGTGACTTCGATGCCGTTAGTCAGCCTTACACGCGCCACTTTGCGCAGGGCGGAATTGGGTTTTTTGGGAGTGGTGGTGTAGACCCTGGTGCATACCCCACGCCGCTGGGGACATTTTCCCAAGGCGGGTGCGGAAGTTTTTTTGGTAACGGTAGTTCTTCCCTTGCGTATGAGCTGATTCAACGTCGGCAAAGCAACTCCAAAATAAGTTTAAAATTTAATACAAAAAATCTAATTAATCAAAATTTTTATCGAGAACTCGCACTTGTTTGTTGGTTCTTCTCTGAATCTTGTGGGAAAAGATGATTAATCTTTGCATAATTCATCTTTTTTCAAACCCATTGTGGAGGGTCAATCCAGCTTATTTGCAGTCTAATCGCTGAAATTCAAGCAGCCGATTCCGGACAAACCTAAATGACGATAGGGGGTTTTCTGCTGGAATCACAAATGTTTGCCCATACAAAACAGTGAGGAACTTGTTTGTTTAATATTCACATTCGACAACCCATTCAGGCGCTGAGAACTTCAGGATAATTATTCTATCTGTTGGTCTTCTTGCACTGGGCTGTTTTCAGCCATCGCTTTTTCGCCCACTTCGTTTTCCAGGGCTGTTTCTTCGATCGGTTTATCATCACCGGTACCGGCATCATCAATCACAGCCGTTTCCACTTCTTCGGATGTTGGCGGGGTTTTTTTTGTGACTCTCAATCTTTGGTATTTAGCTAACCCGGTGCCGGCGGGGATTAGATGTCCCATAATCACATTTTCCTTGAGTCCCTGCAGTCCATCGGTTTTATGTTCGATAGCGGCATCGGTTAGCACCCTAGTTGTCTCCTGAAAGGAGGCGGCGGAAATGAAGCTGTTAGTGGAGAGCGCCGCCTGAGTTATTCCCAATAATATGGGTTTAAAAATAGCCGGTTTTGCGGGTTGGGAGACGATTTCCTTCAAACCTTGGTTTCTCAATTTGCGATTTTCGCGGTTGACGGCTATCCTATCGGCTAACTCTTCGGCTTCATGTTTGGAGTCGCCGGGGTCTTCAATCACCACTTTTTTAGTGATTTCCTGATTAGATTTCTGAAGGATGAATCTGTCGATTTGATCTCCTTCGAGGTAGTGGGTATCTCCTGGGTCTTCAACCCTTACTTTCTGCATCATTTGCCGCACGATGACTTCGATGTGTTTATCATTAATACGAACACCTTGAAGCCGGTAAACTTCTTGTATTTCATTCACCAGATATTCCTGGACTTTTCCCGGTCCGAGAATATTCAGGATGTCTTGAGGTGCGATTGAGCCTTCGGATAATCGTTCACCGGCTTTGACCGATTCGCCATCATGTACGAGTATATGCTTTCCATACGGTATTAAGTATCGCTTTTGCGTTTTAGAAGTTACGGCTTGGACAATTAATTCTCTGACTCCGCGTTTCAGGGTTCCGAATTTGACAATACCGTCGATTTCAGAGATAATAGCTGGTTCTTTGGGTCGGCGGGCTTCGAACAACTCCGCAACCCGGGGCAGGCCTCCGGTGATATCTTTAGTTTTAGCGGCTTCCCGGGGAATTTTAACCAGCACATCGCCTTCACCCACTTTATCGCCGTCGGTGACTAAGAGACGAGCCCCTACCGGAATGATATAGCTGCCCAGTTTTTCACCTTCATCGTTCACAATCAGCAGGTTGGGGTTGAACCGTTTATTTTTAGTTTCGATAATCACCTTCTGCTTCATACCGGTGGTGTCGTCGACTTCATCACGATAAGTAATATCATCTCTGATGTCGACATATTTAACATACCCCGCCGCGGTAGCGATGATGGGGACACTGTAAGGGTCCCAGTGGTAGATTAATTCTTCTTTTCTGACTTCTTCGCCGTCTTCTATAACGATTGTCGCTCCGTAAGGGATGGGGTATTTCGATACCACGCGGTTATCTTTATCCACTATCTTTATAATCCCGTTGCGCCTGATAGTAATTATTTCACCGAGCGAGTCTTTGGGTTCACCGTCTTCTTTATGGCGGATATATTCTACATTCTCGAAGACAATCCTGCCATCATTGCGGGAAGCGACATGAGACTGGGTCATAATAAGGGATGCGGTGCCGCCGATGTGGAAGGTGCGGAGAGTGAGCTGGGTTCCGGGTTCTCCGATGGACTGCGCCGCCATCACACCAACCGCTTCACCGATTTCCACCGATTGAAAGTTGGTGAGGTTTTTGCCATAGCATTGCGCGCAGACTCCGCGTTTAGTTTCACAGGTGAGGACGGAGCGAATTCTTATCATCTCTGCGCCGCTGCGGATTATTTTTTCGGCTTCGGGTTTACCGATAAGAGTTCCGGCTGGCACCAGCACTGTGTTATCATAAGTGTCGATCACATCTTCGGCGGTGACCCGTCCGACAACTCTTTCGATGACCTGTTCACTATAATCTTCACCTTCTCGTTGAGCTTCGACTTCAATACCTCTCAGGGTTCCGCAATCGTATTCCTTTATGATGACATCTTGCGAGACATCGACCAGTCTTCTTGTCAGGTAGCCCGCATCAGCTGTTTTCAAGGCAGTATCCGCCAGCCCTTTTCGGGCGCCGTGGGTGGAGATAAAATATTCGAGGACGGACAGACCTTCTTTGAAGTTAGCGGTGATGGGCGATTCGATGATTTCCCCGGCTTGGCCTGTCATCGTTTTTTGCGGCTTTGCCATAAGACCTCTCATTCCAGCCAGTTGTCGTATTTGTTCTTTCGATCCTCTTGCGCCGGAATCAGCCATCATAAACAGCGGATTGAAGCCTTGTCTGGAATCTTTCAGGTGATTGAACATATATTCCGCCACATCGGAAGTGGTATGAGTCCAAATATCGATAATCTTATTATAGCGTTCGCCATCGGTGATAACCCCGCTTTCATATTGTTTTTGTATCTTTTCGACATCGATCATTGCATTAGCCACCATTTCAGTTTTCTGCCGGGGGATTTCGACATCTTGAAGTCCGATAGACAGTCCGCCTTTGGTGGCGTATCGAAAACCGAGTTCTTTCAATTCATCGAGGAACACAGCGGTAGCTTGGTTGCCGGCTTCAGCGAAACACTGGGAGGTTATTTCTTCCAGCCGTTTTTTGGTGAGCAGTTCGTTAAAGTAGGCTTTTTCTTGTAACTTTTTAGGAAGGATGCGGTTAAAAATGACTCTTCCGGTTGTGGTGTGAATCAATTTATCGTTAATGTTGACGATGACTCCAGAGTTGAGTCCCACCACTTCATGATCATAAGCCATCAACACTTCTTCAGCAGAAGAGAAGAACATATTGGAGCCTTTATCGCCTTCTCTGAGTTTAGTGAGGTAATAGCATCCCAGGACCATATCTTGCGAAGGGATGGCGATGGGCCTTCCGGATGCGGGATGGAGAATGTTTTTAGATGACAGCATCAACATCCAGGCTTCGGTTTGCGCTTCAAAAGAGAGGGGTATATGAACCGCCATTTGGTCGCCGTCGAAGTCGGCGTTGAATGCGGCGCAGACGAGTGGATGAAGGCGGATGGCTTTCCCTTCGATGAGCATCGGTTGAAAGGCTTGGATTCCGAGGCGGTGCAGAGTCGGGGCTCGGTTGAGCAGGACAGGGTGGTCCTCGATGATTTTTTCCAAGATACCCCAGACTATATCATCTTTACGCTCGACCATTCGCTTGGCGGATTTGACTGTTTTGGCGTGTTCTCCTTCGATGAGCTTGCGAATAATAAACGGCTTAAAGAGTTCGACGGCCATTTCTTTGGGGAGTCCGCATTCATGTAATTTGAGTTCCGGTCCCACTACGATAACCGAGCGTCCGGAATAGTCGACTCTTTTTCCCAGGAGGTTTTGTCTGAAGCGCCCTTGTTTTCCTTTGAGGTTATCGGAGAGGCTTTTCAGCGGCCGATTTCCGTTGGCGGGGGCTGAGATGAGTTTTCTGCTGTTGTCGAACAGCGCATCTACCGCTTCTTGAAGCATTCTTTTTTCGTTACGGAGGATTACTTCGGGAGCTTTAATTTCAATGAGTTTCTTCAGCCGATTGTTGCGGATAATCACCCTTCGATACAAGTCGTTCAAATCGGAAGTAGCGAATCTTCCGCCTTCCAGCGGCACTAGGGGTCTGAGGTCAGGAGGCACAACAGGGACGACGGACATTATCATCCATTCGGGTCTATTAAGTTCTTCTTCATTGATGCTTTTGAACGCTTCGATGACCCGAAGCTTCTTGATGACTTCGTTTTTTCGCTGATGAGAGCTTTCGGTGCGGATTTGACTGCGCAATACCTTGGAAGTGTGATTGATGTTGACGCGGCTAAGAAGGTCGTAGACCGCTTCTCCACCCATCTTTGCGATGAATTTCTGAGGGTCGTTATTGTGCAAACGGTCGTTTGCTTCACCCAATTCTTCGATTATTTCCTGATATTTCGCCTCGGTCAGTATTTCCTGGTGCTGTCTTTCAGTTTTACCGGGCTGAATCACCACATACGCTTCGTAGTAGATAATCCGTTCCAGATCGCGGTTAGTTATATTGAGGATATATCCGATTTTGGAGGGCATTGAACGGAAATACCAGATATGAACAACCGGGACTGCCAAACTAATATGCCCCATTCGTTTTCGCCGGACATCTTTTTTAGTGATTTCAACTCCACAGCGATCGCAGATAATCCCTTTGTAGCGAATGCCCCGGTATTTACCGCAATGGCATTCCCAGTCTTTGACGGGGCCGAATATTTTTTCGCAGAAGAGACCGTCCTTTTCCGGTTTATAAGAACGGTAGTTGATGGTCTCCGGCTTGGTGACTTCGCCGCGGGATCGAGATAGGATCATATCGGGGGAAGCCAAGTTGATGGTGATTTGACCGAAATCGTCCTTCTCAAGTTCGTGCGGATGCGAGAAAGGGTTGGAACGGCCGTCGAACCCAAATTTAGAAGATTTCCCTCCGCTTGTGAAAGGAGTCCAAGCGCTCACTTTTCCTCCTGGCGGCTTCGCAGAAAACAGTATATTATGAAATAGTTATTAAGAATTTGTTAACTGATTTCGGGGAAAAAGCGGAATTATTCTTAGATACGATTTCATTTCTCCGTTGATTGCGACCACCGCTCTATTTATAGAATTTATGTTTCAGATGGATTGTTAATACACGAAATGTAAAAGTGTATAATTAAAAACGCTGAAAATCTTAAGGTGTTATAGCTGGGTGATAAAATGTATCGCACCGCGCAGTCAGCCTTTTCAATGCCGCCGAGGTAATTATATTAATCCAAACTCACATTCAATCCCAGTCCCTGCAGTTCGTTTATCAGCACATTGAATGATTCGGGGACTCCGGGAGTAGGCAGATTCTCTCCTTTAACTATTGCTTCATAGGTGCGTGCTCGTCCGTTAACATCGTCGGATTTCACGGTGAGGATTTCCTGTAGGATATGTGCGGCGCCGTATGCTTCCAGCGCCCACACTTCCATCTCTCCGAATCTTTGTCCGCCGAATTGGGCTTTGCCGCCCAATGGCTGCTGTGTAATCAGCGAATAAGGACCGATGGAGCGGGCGTGGATTTTATCGTCGACCAGATGGGACAGTTTCATCATATATATATACCCGACCGTGACCTTTTGGTCGAATTTCTCTCCGTTGAGCCCATCGTAAAGGTTGGCTTTGCATTCTATTGGTATGCCGGCTTCAGTCAATTCCTTTTGGATGTCTTCGCTTGTTGCGCCGTCGAATACGGGTGTGGCATATCTTTTATCGAGTTTGAATCCTGCGTAGCCCAGCATAGTTTCGAAGATTTGCCCCAGATTCATTCGTGAGGGGACACCAAGCGGATTGAGGATGATATCGATGGGGGTTCCATCTTCCATAAAGGGCATATCTTCGATGGGGACAATTTTCCCTACCACGCCTTTATTACCGTGCCTGCCGGCCATTTTATCGCCTACGGAGACCTTCCGTTTTTTAGCGACGTATACTTTCGCCAATTGCACGATTCCGGAGGGGAGTTCATCTCCGACCTGGAGTCGATGTCTTTCGTTTCGGTATCCATTTTCGATTTCTTCCCGCTGGCTTCGGTATTTATCGAAGATGAGTTCAACCAATTCATCGGTTTCCTGATCACCGCTCCACTCAAAGTTGCTCTCCAGGTCATCGAGGTCTAAATCCATAAGCAGTTCGCGGGTGAATTTGATGCCTTCGGGGATGATTACTTCCCTCACAGACTGATCATGGATGCCATGTGAGACCCTTCCTTCAAGCACTCTGACTAATTCATTGAGGCGGGTTCTTTTGAGTTGTTCGATTTCGTTTTTGAATTGAGATTCAAGTTTGTCGAGTATAGCCTTTTCTTCTTTAGCGGAGCCGGAATCTCTTTTTTTACGGGAGAACAGTTTGCTGCCGATGACGATTCCGTTAAGACCGGGCGGCGCTTTGAGGGAGGCGTCTTTCATATCCCCGGCTTTATCGCCGAATATCGCTTTGAGGAGTTTATCTTCGGGTGTGAGGTCGGTTTCGCCTTTGGGTGTAACTTTTCCGATGATAATATCGCCGGGGTGGACTTCAGCACCGACCCGGATAATGCCGTTTTCATCCAGGTCTTTAGTTGCTTCTTCGGAGACATTCGGTATTTCGCGGGTAAGTTCTTCTTCGCCGCGTTTAGTTTCACGCACCTGCAGTTCCAATTCTTCGATGTGAATGGAGGTAAGAACATCTTCCTGCACCAATCGTTCGGAAACGATGATAGAGTCTTCGAAGTTGTACCCGTACCAGGGCATAAACGCGACTAAGATGTTCCTTCCCAGGGCTAATTCACCGTTCTCGGTGGCGCATCCGTCGGCTAATATTTGCTCCTTTCGGATGTATTCCCCTTCTTGAACAATGGGTTTTTGAATGGTGCAGGTGTCTTGGTTGGTTCGAACGAATTTTCGCAGATGGTAGACCCGGTCTTCGATGAATTCGTCGACGACGGTTGAGGAATTTTTCCTGCGCGGACGGACGACAATTTTATCAGCGGTCGCTTTAATCACGGTTCCCGCTTCTTCCGCGATGACCAGTGTCCTTGAATCCATAGCAGCTTTAGCTTCCATTCCGGTTCCGACGATTGGGACTTCGGGTAAAAGCAGGGGAACCGCCTGCCTCTGCATATTGGAGCCCATCAGGGCGCGGTTGGCGTCATCGTGTTCCAGGAATGGGATCAAAGCGGCGGCGATGGAGACTATTTGATTGGGGGAGACATCCATCAAGTCGACTTTTTCCGGACCAAACACTGGGAATTCACCCTTCACTCTGCACTTTATTTTGTCGCGAATGAAGCGCCCTTCTTCGTCCAGGGGGGCGTTTGCTTGAGCGATGCAGAAACGGTCTTCTTCATCCGCGGAAAGGAAAATAATCTGTTTAGTTACTTTCGGGTGAAAATCCGATTTCTCGCGCTTGACTTTGCGGTAGGGAGTTTCTACGAAACCCATCCGGTTGATTCGAGCGTATGTGCAGAGCGATGATATGAGTCCTATATTGGGACCTTCGGGTGTTTCTATGGGGCAGAGTCTGCCGTAATGAGTGTAGTGCACATCTCGGACTTCGAAGCCGGCTCTTTCGCGGGTCAAGCCGCCGGGTCCCAAGGCTGAAAGCCTCCGCTTATGGGTCAATTCCGTCAAAGGGTTGACTTGATCCATAAACTGTGAGAGTTGATTGGTGCCGAAGAAGGTGTTAATCACTGAGGAGATGGTGCGGACATTGACCAACTCTTGTGGAGTTAGATTCTCAGTGTCTCTGAGATTCATTCGTTCTTTGATAGTCCTCGCCATGCGTGATAGAGCGATGGAGAACTGGTTGGCGAGTTGTTCCCCTACAGTGCGTATGCGGCGGTTTCCGAGGTGGTCGATATCGTCGGTGACCTCTTTCTCCTTCCGTAGAACTAATAGTCGTTTGATGATGGAGACGAGGTCTTCGATAGTCAGGGTTGTGATAGCGGGGTCAATATTCAATTGCAGTTTCTTATTGATTCTATAGCGTCCCACTTCACCCAAATCGTACCGTTTTTCATCGAAGAATAATCTATTGATGAGCTTGCGCGCGGTTTCTACATCGGGCGGGTCACCGCCTCTTAGTTCACGGTACATCGATTCCAAGGCATCAGCGGCGGTTTTAGATCGATCGCGTTTAAGGGTGTTGATGATAATATCATATCCAGGATCCCGTTTCCGCACCTTCAGAAGGGCGATTCTCTTGATTTTCGCCTTCTTCAGCTTCATCAGCATTTCTTCATCGAATTCAGCTTTTTCTTCGGCTAACAGCTCGCCCGTTTCTTCGTCGATGATATCGCAGGCGAAGGTTCTTCCGAAGTATCTTTCGATTTCTTTTCGGGATAAGAAGATATCATCGATGTATCCAAACAGGTTGAGGATATCATAGTTGGTAGGGAAACCGATTGCTCTGAGGAGGGTGGTGACGGGGAATTTCTTTCCTCGGTCGATATAGACATAGAGCACATCGTTGATATCGGTTGTGAATTCGACCCAGGAGCCTCGAAAGGGGATAATCCTTGAACTATAAATCTTGGTCCCGTTCGGATGAATGGATTCGCTGAAGAACACTCCTGGCGAGCGGTGGAGCTGTGATACTACCACTCTTTCGGCTCCGTTGATGACGAATGTCCCTTGTTCGGTCATCATAGGGAGCGAGCCGAGGTAGACTTCACTTTCGATGGTGTTTCCGAAAGTCGAGCCGTTTATTTGGTCTTCTTTTCTGGACAGGCGGAGAGTGGCTTTAAGGGTGGCGGCGTATGTTACTCCTCTTTCCTGGCAGTCTTCGACCGTATATTTGGGCATATCGATGGAGTAACGGTCGAATTCCAAGATAAGTTCTTCCCGGTTATCGGTTATGGGGAAGATATTTTCAAATACAGCCTGCAGGCCGATTTTTTTTCGTTCTTCGGGCGGGACTTTAATTTGAATGAAGCTCTCGAACGAACTCAGTTGGATTTCCAACAGGTCAGGGATTTCGATAACAGACTGAATATGGGAGAAAGATTGTCTTTGGATCTGTTTTTTTCGCATCACAACTAATTCCCCCTTCCTATAAATTGGTTTTAGAATTGAATTTATTAAAACCTTATGCGCCTTAGAGCCATAGATTGTGTTATGGCTCGCAGGAGATTTTTAGAATCTGACGAAGGCTCCGTTACTTAAGTTCAACGGTGGCGCCGACTTCTTCCAATTGGGCTTTAATTTTTTCCGCTTCTTCTTTAGGGACGGATTCTTTGACAGCGTTGGGAGCGCCATCCACCAGGTTCTTCGCTTCCTTAAGTCCCAAACCGGTGATGGCTCGGACTTCCTTGATGACTTGGATTTTCTTATCGCCAGCAGAGGTTAAGACCACCTGGAAATCGGTTTTTTCTTCTTCCTTGGCGGCTTCTTCAGCGGGTGCGGCGGCTGCAGTCACAGCCACAGGCGCGGCGGCGGTGACTCCGAATTTCTCTTCCAAAGCCTTTTTAAGTTCGACCAGTTCCATTACGGTCATCTTTTCAATGGCTTCGATGATATTTTGCACTTGTCATCCTCCAGATAATAGTGTTTAGTTTATTAACGATTTTTATGATTCAAAGTGTTGAAGGTTTTTTCATTTCAAATTGGGTTCAGGTTCGCCCGGGTTAGGCGCTTATTGCGCCCACATCGACAATAAATTGTCGATATTTCTAATTTTTCA
>JABMRZ010000363.1 GCA_013202315.1 Candidatus Tariuqbacter arcticus
ATCGCTCAGGGGCGAGGTACCCTCGCCCTTACAAAAATGCCGTGAATTTTTGTCGCTCATTATAACTAGCAACACGCAACTAATTGTCTAATGCGCTTCGAGCCAGTTCTCCCCGTAGGAAACGTCCACCCTGATAGGGACGGAGAGGGGCATTGCGGATTCCATCTCTTCCACCACCAATTTTACCATCAATTCCACCTCGCCTTCAGGGACTTCAAAAACCAGCTCATCATGCACCTGCATTATCATCAACGATTCGACCTTCTCCGATTTCATCCGCCGGTGTATCCTTATCATCGCCAGCTTAATCATATCGGCGGCTGAACCCTGGATGGGAGTGTTGACGGCGATGCGTTCAGCGTTGGAACGGATGTTATGATTCTTGCTGTTGATCTCAGGCAGACGGCGTTTCCTGCCGAAAATTGTTTCCGTATAGCCGGTATTGCGGACGGTCTCGATGGTCATTTCTACAAATTGGAAGACTTGAGGGTAGCTGGAGAAATAGCTTTCGATGAATTCCCGGGCGCGCTTGCGGGGAATGCCCAGCCTTTCCGACAAGCCGAAATCGCGCATTCCATATATCACTCCGAAATTAACCTCTTTTGCCGCGCGGCGCATTTCAGGGGTGACCAATTCTAAGGGGCTGTTGAATATCATTGACCCGGTGCGCCGGTGGATATCTTCATCGTCCCTGAACGATTCAATCAGTTGAAGATCTTCCGAAAGGTGAGCCAACACACGGAGTTCTATCTGCGAATAATCGGCGGATAGTATCTTCCAGCCGGGCTTTTCGGGGATGAAAGCAGCGCGAATCCTGCCGCCAATGCCGGTTCGGACTGGAATGTTCTGTAAATTCGGGTCGGAAGACGATAACCTGCCGGTGGCGGTAACAGTCTGATTATACGATGTGTGCACCCTGCCGGTGCGCGGATTTATCAACTGCGGAAGCGCATCAGTATAAGTGTTCTTCAGCTTCGCCAGGGAACGATAGCGCAGGATTTCAGCGGGCAAAGGATCCTGCGCCGACAGCTTTTTCAGCACCGATTCGTCGGTGGAATAGCCGGTCTTGGTCTTGCGAATGACCGGAAGATTCAATTCTTCAAATAGAATATACCCCAACTGCTTGGGTGAATTGATGTTGAATTCCCTTCCCGCCAGGCGGTGGATGTCACCTTCTATCTCCCTCAATAACTGTTCCAATTCCCCCGACATTTCCCCCAGCAATCGGGTATCCAGCGCCACCCCGTTCCGTTCCAAGGTGAGCAGCACCGGAATCAAGGGGATTTCCACTTCGCTGAACAACCATTGAAGATTTTCTTCTTCCAGGTTCGCTTTCAGCATGTTCATCAGTCTATAAGCGCAGTCAGCGTCTTCACAGGCGTATTCTGTGACTTTTTCGATGGGGACTATATCCATTGTTATCTGTTTGGCGCCGGAGCCGATGAGGTCGCTGGTGGGGATTTTTTTCAGGCGTAAATATTTCATCGACAGCGCATCCAATCCATGCCCGCGAGCGCCAGGGTCGAGCAAGTAATGCGCCACCATAGTGTCGAAGGTCAAGCCTTGAACCTCTATTCCATAATTCTTCAGCACCAACATATCATATTTTGCGTTTTGAGCCAATTTGGGGATAGCGGAATCTTCCAAAATGGGCTGCAGGCTGGATAAGATGTATGCTGTCGTCGGATTGACTTCTTCACCGAACCATTTGAAGGTGCGGGGGATTTCAGCGCCCGGGGGTAATCTGAACCCATTGCAGGGAATGTAATACGCCTCGCCTTCTGTGAAGGAAAATGAAAGCCCGACCAGCTCAGCGTTCATAGGTGATTCTGAAGTAGTTTCAGTGTCGAAGGCGAAAATTTCAGCCTTCTGTAGTTTCCTCAGTAAGTCGGCGAGCTTTTCGGGAGTGTCGATTATATAATATTCGCGCTTTAGTTCCTCAGGCGCCGCTTCGGATTCCTTCAGATATTTCAGCAGGGAGGAGAATTCCAATTCGGTGAATTTTTCGCGCAGGCTGTCATCATTCAGCCTCATCCGCCATGCTTCAAGATCTGCAGATACAGGGCAGTCGGTCTTGATTATCACCAGTTGTCTGGAAAAAAGGGCGGTATCCTCATTTCCTTCCAGTTTCTTCCGGTCACTCGCCTTCACTTCATCCAAGTGAGAATACACCGAACTAATTGAGCCGAAATCATTCACCAATCTAACCGCAGTCTTCGGCCCGATTCCTCTAACCCCGGGGATATTGTCGGAGGAATCGCCCATAAGTCCCAGAACTTCGATGACTTTCTCCGGGGGGACGCCGAATTTCTCCACCACTTCCGAAGCGCCCAGTATCTCCGGGTCGGAAGTGCTTGTGCGCAGGTTATAAACCTTGACCTTGTCCGACACTAATTGAAAAAAGTCTTTGTCGCCGGTCACTATTATAACATCTAAACCTGCATTTTCGGCGATTTTAGCGGCGGTGCCGATGAGGTCGTCGGCTTCAAAGCCCTCCTTTTCCATCAAGGCGATGCCTGAAGTTTCCAGCGCATCCCGGAGAATAGGAAGCTGTTCAGACAGGTCTTCCGGCATTTTTTGACGGGTGGCTTTATAGTCAGGATAGACCTGATGGCGGAAGGTGGGGGCTTTGGTGTCGAAGGCGATGACCAAATGTTCCGGCTTCTCCCGCTCAATGATGGAAAACAGGGTGTTGAAGAAACCATATACCGCAGAAATGTTGCGCCCGCTCGAATCGGTCAAAAGGCTCGACTGAAAGGCGAAATACGAACGGTAGACTAAAGCGGTGCCGTCGATGAGGAACAGGCGGCTTCCCGATGTATTTCCTTCTTCGCTGGACATAAAATCAACTTTGTTTCATCGAACTTATTTATTATACGGATATAGTCTATACACTATAGCCGCCGCATTGGACTATTATAATGAGCGACAAAAGTCTTTGTATTTTTATTGTAGGGACGAGGCACGGC
>JABMRZ010000364.1 GCA_013202315.1 Candidatus Tariuqbacter arcticus
AAAATAGGATTTAGGATATAGGATTTAGGATTTAGGATTTAGGATATAGGGTATAGGATTTAGGATTTAGGATTTAGGGGATAGGGGACAGGGGTTAGGGGTTAGGGGTTAGTGGTTACTGGATTGTAATCCCCGTTCTGTCCAGAATATTCTGTCGAGGAATCCATAACCTATTTTCATTCTAAGTTGTCCCGACAGTTTGGGATAAGGGTTTGCAGTGACTTAAATTCACTGGAAATTATGGATATGATGGAAATATAATTGGGTCTAATTCCATAAATTTCAATCATTTTCAGTGAATTCCTTTCTTCTTTACTCCAGAAAGCTATACCAGTTCTTGAAAGTAATTTCCGGTGTTTTCGTGGAGGCGGGTTAAAAACTACTTTGGGCAGGTCAATGACCTGCCCCTACATCAGTACACATGCGAAACAACTTTTTAGAATCGGTATAAAATGTTACAATCGAAAAAAAAGCCGGAATTACCCGGCCTTGACATTTCTATTGAATGATTTTATAATAAACGAGATTAATAGTTGCACCTTTTCCTCATTTCGTCTTGTCCGGAATCGCTTCCAATATACAAAACGATTCCCGACGCGCTTCGCTTGCGGGGATGACGAGTTCTTGGTAAAAATATTTATGCCGCTCATTATAAATACTTGATACTTGATACTTGACACTATGATGACATCTCACTTCAGCAGAATCATCTTCATCACCTTCATCTCACCGTTGAATTCGAGCCGGTAATAGTATATCCCCGAGGCGGTCAATTCACCGGCGGAATTTCTGCCATTCCAAATCACCCGGTGCGACCCGGAGTCCATAAAGGAATCCTTCAGCTTGACAACCTCTCGCCCCAACACATCATAAATCGCTAACTTGACCTTCCCGGTTTCGCGAAGGGTGAAATTAATCTGTGTCTGAGGATTGAAAGGGTTGGGATAATTCTGGGACAGGGTGAAATCATCAGGCTGAAAGTTATCGTGACCGTTCACGAGAACACCTGGATTCTCGTTCCACCTCTGCATATAGAGATTATAAATCACTTGTTTTCCCGAAGAGCGAGCGTCTTCCCAAGCCGAAACCACACCGTCATAAAAATCTTCCATAATCGCGGGATTGATTTGATTATTATAAGCGGTGCAAACCGGATCCCCTCCTTCCGACCATCCAGTATGAAGATTTCCATCGGAATCGAAATGAGAGGCTAAAATCTCCGCTCCAACTAATGGGTCCATATCTTCCCAGCAAATATGCAAACCATCATTGCAGTCGACGATGATATCGGCAGCCCATTGATCGCCGCCAGGATCCACATTAACGGGAACTCCTCCCACTTGAAACATCAGATTTCCGGTAGAGCCGTCAATCTTCTGCATATATACATCGTTGTTCAGACCGTTTCGAGTATCGTTCCAGGTGATGAAGAAATTCCCCATACCGTCTTGGGAGATATTAGTCGGCGTCTGGTCGTAAGCTTCGCTGATGATTACGACTCCGTTATTTTCCCATTGAGGTTCGCCGTTTTCATTCAGCCATTGCGCGTATATATCGAAGTCAGCGCCGCTGCGCTTATCGCTCCAGGCGAACACCATTCCCCCCTGACTATGAGGCGCTCCGACGAGATTAGTTTGATCATCGGGGGCGTCGCATATGAAACGCATCCAAAGGCTGTCGCAATCGGCGTTTAAACGGGCGGCGTAAATATTATATTCATTAGTTTCCCAATACCCTCCACGCCAATATAGTATTGCATTCCCGCTGCCATCGGAGCCAATGCCGAATACTCTTTCATCATCATCATTATTTGTGAAAGTGAGAGTTGCAGTGGGAATGCCATTAGCATCTATTTTAGCCACATAAGTCTTGTCGATTAAGAAATTGTTCCATCCTCTCCAAGTGATGAAAGCCCCGCCCATATCGTCGGAACACATATAGGGGAAGGTTTGATTGAAAGCCGTAGAACAAATCCTGACTCCGGTTGAATCCCACATAGGATTTCCATTGTCATCGACGCGCTGCGCATATATCTGTGGTATGCTGTAATTAATAAGCCGGTAGTCTTCCCAGCATACTATCGCCCCGCCGCTGCCGTCGCCGGTTATTTGAGGATTAATCTGATTTCCGAGGTCATCCATAGCCGAATACTCAATCGCCACGGGTTTGCCGTTGAAGGGGAAAGCTATTTCGCCGGTTAATCCGACCACTTGTTGATAGATAAAATTACCCAGGTGAACATATCTTTGATCTTGCCAGATCACCATCAATCTTTCACGGGTTGGATCATCCGACTTAATTATCCGAGGCAGAGTCGCATCCCCATCCAATCCCCAAACAACCATCTCACCACCCGGAGTCAATAACGGAGCGCCATCGGGATTCAGGAGTTGATGATAAATACCAGCGGAGCCCAGTCTGGCATCACTCCATGCAATGAAAATCGATCCATCTTGGATAATTCTCACCAGAGGCGCATCCTGCAGATAATCTTCCGCGCTGACTACCAGACCGTTAGTTTCCCATGCGGTCGACCCATTTGGCAGCAGTTTTTGAGCGTAGAGATCACTGTAAGGTATAGCCCCATTTCTTTCGTCGCTCCAGGCGGTAACCGCCCCGCCGTTTCCGTCAGCGAAGATGCGTGCGCCCCTTTGATTTTCCGGCGCATTACACACCATTAAATCATCATCTCCCCACATTTTTTGACCAACCGAATCGATGCGCTGGGCATAAATATCGCTGACTAAATTGTCATTTCGGAAATCTTCCCAGACCATAATCGCTCCGCCCAGGCCATCATATACAATACGGGCAAGTTCCTGTTTATTGGGCTGGGTGACTAACGGAATACCGTTCGCTTGAAACCGGACTGCGCCGTTACTGTTTATCCTTTGAATATATAAATCCTCCCGCGTTAATTCATAGTTTCGTTTATCAAACCATACCATATAAGCGCCACCGTTACCATCGGGAGCTAATTTTACTTGTTTTTGTTCCGAAGGAACGGCACAAATAGGCAATCCCAAAGTATCCGCCCAAGCCAGGTCGCCATCGATGGTGATTCGTTGGGCATAAATATCGGGATCCGCCGGTGTCCGAGCATCTGACCAGGCAACAATCACTCCCCCTGCGCCATCGGTGTCGACCGATTGTCCGTACACACCGCCTTGATCGCCCCAATATTTAGCCACGATATTACCGTCAAGGTTCCAATTGGGGTCGACTGTTCCATCGCTTCGGATATGGTGTGCGTATAGGTCGCCTTCATCCGAGCGTGTATCGTGCCACACGATAATCGCCCCGCTGTTTCCATCGGAGATGGTATGCAGCATCAGTTGTTCGCTATTGGGAACGAGACAGATTGGTACACCGTTCCACGCCCACATCCGGTTGCCGTCGGCGTCCAACCTTTGCACATAGACATCTCCAAGTGTATCGGCTCTGAAATCGATCCAGGAAATGATGAATCCATTTTGAAGGTCGCTGCAGATATCAGGGTCTTCCTGCCTGATTGAAGCTTGGACCACAGTGATCCCCCCTTCTTCCCACAGCTCATTTCCATCGGCATCGTATTTCTGGGCGAAGACATCTCTATCTCCAAAACGGGTGTCGGACCAGACATAGCATACATTGCCGAAATCGTCCATCGCGCCAGCTCGCTGCCATTCGATATGATGCCCCTGCCTTAAAGGGATACCATTGTAATCCCAAATAATCGGCGGATTGGCTAATGTTGACAGGGTTGTTGAAATAAAAACAAGCACTAATATTGCAGAAAAACGACTTAATCTACGCATTTTATGCGCTCCTGAAATAAATTGTAATATGTTGAAGATTATGATAAATATGATGTTTCCTAAATTAAATCGATACTATATTCAAACAATGAACAGCACATTTTATGCCAATGCCTAATTCAGCGATTCAAAACGGAATCGAACATCTCTCGATAATTCACCGCCTGGATTTTCCAATCCCATTCTCGAATGGTCTTGCGTAATTCAGCGCTCAATGACATTCGCAATTCAGGAGCGTCTCTCAACCGCTCCATTTTCAAGCCAATATCTTTCACCTCCCTCTCGATGAACAGACTATTGACGCCATCCACCACCAATTCAGGCATATTGCCCACTCTTGTAGTGATCAGTGGAACACCGCAAGCCGCGGCTTCCAGACAGGGATTGGGGGTGCCTTCGCTTTCACTGGCGCAGATATACAGATCGAGTGAACGATAGAATTCCCGCATCTCATCAAGACTGCGCCATTTATCTTCTCTGACAGCGGTCACCAGTTCCACTCCATTCACAGATTGAACAGCGGGCAGGATATAATTCCGAAAGCCGCGATGTTCATCGCCCTGATTAGACAGACTGCCAGCCCAGCCCACCCGCATCTTCAAATTGGAGGCTTTAATTGGCGCAGGTTGAAAGAAATCCGTATCCACGCCGTTGGGTGTATAGAATAAAGGCAGATCAAACCGGGATTTGAATTCCTTATATAAAAACATATTATTGACGAATATCGCGGCTGCATATTTACTCAGCGTGGCAATTCCTTCCTTCCGCCACTTGCCGGCGAGCTCATGATGCGAACAGACGCCTAACAGCAGTTTATGGCGATTGGCTTTGAGAGCACTCTTGAACCGCTTCAAACCTCTTAACTGTTTCCAATAATAAATGACCATTAAATCTGCATCTTCAATTTCATCCTCACTCACCTCAGACTGAAACCGTTTTCGCATATCATAGTCGTTTCCCAGGATTCTGATGAGATTATCGGTCTTAATATCGTGAGCCCATTTAGGTGCATCGACTATGAACAGGATTTTCGCAGGTCGAACTACCTCGGTGCGCTGTTCACTTCCCAGCTTGGTAGAAGGTTCCAGGAAATTTATTGGAACATCTGAAATGGTGAAATGCCGCTTACCCGACGAAGCCGCTGGAATTTCATCCACAATTTGCCAGGTAACTTCAACACTCTTTCCAAGCGCTTCCCTCATTTGAGAAATCAACGGCTCCATCACTTTTGATTTAAAACCGGCGCCGGGCGAAATCGAAACCTCAACCCTGTCAACGCTTCGCTGGCGCACCTGGAACGCTTCAATGGTGATGGTGTGAAAAAACAGGTGATTGAAATACCCTCCATAAATATATCTGCCGTCGGGTGTGGGGAAGATATTGATAATTCTGCCCTTAACTTCTTTCAGCAGGGGAAATCCTCTTCCGCAGGAGCATAAGCCCTCCGCCATAACCCCGATATCGCCAATTTCGTATCTAATGAAAGGCATAACATAATTCATTAAATCGGTGATGATTATGCTTCCTTCTTCGCCCGGTTTAGCTGGTTCTCCGTCTCGTATTATCTCCAGCAGTCGAATATCGTTGAAGATATGCATACCGTTGTGAAGTTCGCATTCGCACCCAATGGCGGGGATTTCCCGCGAACCATACTGTTCAAAGACCTGGCATTGGAACACATCTTCGATCACCGCGCGTTGACCATTCCACAGTTTTTCCGCGCCGGATTCGATAGTCTGCGGGCGGGGCGCTGGTAGATTAAGCGATTTAATATAGGAAGCGACAAGATATAAAGACGAGGCATAACCTCTGATGGCTTTCGGCTTCCATTCCACCAGTTCCCGCACGAAAGTTTCAATCTCGCCCGGCGAACAATTGAACGAATTCAGCCATCTTTGGTTAGAACCCGGTTTTTCAGGAACATCCCTGACCGCTCCCCACATAAATGCTGTCTTATCCCCGCTTTCATACCCTATCCAATGCCGGAAACGGCGGAAAGCGGCGTTCTTCCATTTCTTATATATACTATCATGATAAAAATTTATCGGATAGCCTGTCGAACCTCCGGTAGAATCGGACTTAAGTCTTCTTGTGTTGTAATTGCTCGCAGTTAAATCTTTGAAATTCCGCTGAATATCGGTCTTCCGCAGGAAAGGTAGTTTCCTGAAATCCTCCAGAGTGGATATACCGCATAATTCAAGTTCTCTTTCCTCGAAACACTTTCGATAATACGGCACATTGCCATAGGCTTGCGCCAGCAGTTTTTTCAGTCTCCGCCATTGAATCATATTGATTTCATCCGGCGACCGCCGCTGATCTCTATCCAGTCTTCTCCTGATGGTGTATCTTGAAGGTTTGAAGCGCCGCATATCGATATTACTCTAAGAATAGGGTTTAGGCGCTTATTGCGCCCACATAGACAAAAAATTGTCGATATGAATAATATAAAATTAGTGTAAAAGTATGAAAGTGTGAAAGTGTGAAAGAAAAAACATTCGCGGTAGTAATTAAAGAACCAATCACCAATTACAAAATCAACTGCCCCGCACGGGCCCCCTCTACCGCGCGTAGTCCCGGAGGAGGCGTAGTATCTAAAATCTGATA
>JABMRZ010000365.1 GCA_013202315.1 Candidatus Tariuqbacter arcticus
CTATTAAGGCTATTATGGCTATAACTATGAAAAAAATATAGTCATCATTTCCATCATAGCCAGTGAATAAAAGCTTTTTCTCAGAGAACTTAACAGATACTAAAAAAGTATCGATGTCGCTAATCCTATCAGGATTATTACTTCATTACTTCATTTACTGTGAATCCTTCTCCTTTGAATTTCCAATTTCCAATGCTAACCGCGAAGCCTCCTCTTCCGGGCGAAGTCCCGAACGAGGCGCAGTTGCTTTATAATCGATAATAAGATGTAAATAATTTGTATTAAATAAAAATAGTTTTTAAATTCCTAATCTATGGAGTTATAACCATCTGTTTGTCGTTAGTGTACAAGAACGAATCCAAACGAATAATATTCACCGACCGTAAATAAGGAAAAGCGATTCGAAAATATGAACGATAAAGTTCAGGAACATCTTAACATTTCAGAAACTAATCCCACCCGGTTCAATGCGCTGGTGAAGGCTTCCTTCATCGCAATCAGCGCGGATATTTTCCTCATCATCCTGAAGAGCGTTCTGGCAAAAATAACCGGCAGCGCGGTTATATTAGCGGACGCTTGGCATTCGGGAGGCGATTTGGCGGTGAGTTTCACCGTGCTGATTTCCATCGTGGTCAACTATCGCTTCAGAGAGAATGCTTGGGCGCGCAACGCTGAAGGATTGGTCGCCTTTATGATTTCCGTCGTTTTGATTCTCGGAAGCTTGAAGGTGATTTCAGGGGTGCTGGGCAATGAAGCCGCCCGGTTCACTCTGAAATCAGATATTCCACTGGTCATTGCAGTCGCCGGAATCAGTCTGGCTGCGGTAATCGCCTTCGCTATGTTCCGCTTTAAACGCAAAACAGGCAAACGGTATAACTCCATCGCATTCACTGCGGAAGGCATTCACACCTTTTCGGATTTCCTTACTTCGTTTGGTGTCTGGCTGACCTTGATGCTCGGATATTTCGGGGTGCACATCGAAAGAATAATGACTTTCTTGATAGGGTTGGCGGTGCTTCGTATAGGGTTCAAGCTGTTTCTACAGGCGCTTCGGTTTTTCAAGATTTCCTTCAAATTCAGATTCAAATGGGAAAAGCTTCTGCCCAGGCAAATTGCAGAAAAAACGGTCAGATCCTGGGGGACGATTCAAGGATATTTTAGCAACCTGAAAGCGGCGGTCGGCAGTATGCAGTTCCTCCGCGAAGAGTGGCTGATGAAAAACGGGCGGCGAATCCTGACAATCAACCTCATCCTCATCATACTGCTATATATTGGCACCGGATTCTATGCGGTCCTGCCCTATCAAACCGGATTGGAACTGCTCTTCGGCAAAGTCCAAGAGCAGAATTCGCCGGGACTTCACTATCATATCCCCAAACCCTTCGGGAAGGTCATTCTAGTGGATACCGGAGTGGCGGCGAGAGTGGAAAGCGGTTTCAGAACCATCTGGAATTACGAACAGGAACCCGAAGCCTATTTATGGGAATTCACTCACAGTCAGGGGCGGTACATCAGAGTCCCCGAAGAAGCCATAATCATCACCGGAGATGAAAATCTGGTAGATGTGAATGTCCTTTGCTGCTACCGAATCACCGACCCGGTTCAATATGCCCTTGAAAATGACAACGCTCACGAATTATTACGCAGCCTGTTCTGTTATGAAGTCCACGCCACTATGGGAACCTATCACCTCGATACCCTTTTGACTTCGGGCAGAGGTTTGGTTCAAGAACAGTTGAAGCGGAATATGGAAGAACTGGTGCAAATGGTGCCGCTGGGAGTGAAAATCCTCAAAGTGTCGATGCAGGAGGCTCACCCCCCTTTGGAAGTAGTCCCTCAATACCGGTCGGTGGCTTCGGCGCGCGAACGAAAGAATGAAATCATTCACAAGGCGAATTCTTATTACAATAATCTGCTGCCGAAATCGCGGGGGGAAGCGCAGGCGAGCATCTTAAATTCGCAAGCCTTCGCCCAAGAACGAACCGCCTCAGCCGTGGGAGCCGCCGAAAGCTTCACCTTGAAACAGGTTAATTTCAACCGTTTTAAGAATGTTCAGAAAGATAGATTATGGTGGGAAACGGTTGAAAAAGTACTGAGTAAAAAACACATTATAATTCTACCCAGCGAAGCCAAGAGGAGAATTTACACCTCCGAAATTAACCCGGGAGATAACTGATAATGAAGAAAACATACATCAATATCGGCATATTAATCATAATCGCCCTTCTTTTTTATGGTTTATGCACCACTGTGGTGCTGCAGGGGCAGATATCGGTCGTTATGCTGTTCGGCAAGCCGGTAAAAGTGATGACCGAGCCGGGGATTTATCTGAAGCTCCCTTATCCTCTTCACCGGGTGGATAAAATCGATGGACGGCTGACCATCCTTCAACCGAAACCGGCTGAATTATTGACCTCTGACAAGAAAAACCTGATTTTAGAGAACTGCGTTTGCTATAGAATCACGGACCCAATCTTATTTATGAAGACGGTGCGGGATAAGAAAGGGCTGGAAGTGAGGTTGACCGACTTGCTCACTTCTCACACCGGACTGTTGCTGGGAGTCAAAGAACTGTCCGACATCGTCAATGTGGACACCAGCAAGATTCACTTCAGAGCGATAAACGATGAATTAACCGAACTGATGCGGAAGGACGGCGAAGAACTGGGCATTGAAGTTGAAAAGGTATTCATCAAGCGGATTATGCTCCCCCAGCAGAATAAATTGGCGGTCTACGACCGAATGCGGGCGGAGCGGGACCGCATCGCTAAAAAATATATCGCCGAAGGTGAAGAGAAGGCGCTGGAGATAAGGGCGGAAGCCGATAAAAAATCGCGGACTATCATCGCCGAAGCCGAACGCGAAGCCGCTATCATCAGGGGCGAAGCCGAAGCTGAAGCTATGCGTATATACGGCGAAGCCTACAGTAAAAACCGGGAGTTCTACCGCTTCCTGCGCGCTCTGGAAGCTTATGAAAAAATGTTCAACGACAAAACGGTGATTATCCTCGATGAAAGTTCCCCGATTTTGAAGGAATTGTTTTCCGGAGGTAAAGTTGAAAGGTAATAAACTTGGCAAAGCGCTGGCGGGAATCGTAATACTCGTCTTATTGGGCTATTTCGCCAGCGGGATTTATTCCCTGCGCAGCGGGCAGCACGCTCTCATCCTGAGGTTCGGAAAAGTGGTGGACGAAGTGACCGCATCAGGGATAAACTACCACCTGCCCGCGCCGTTTGAAAAAGCGTTCAAAGTCCATGTCAGACAGGTGCAGAAAGTCCAAATTCAACAGCAAAGAGGTGGCGGAGTCGAAGGGTTTACCGGTGATGAAAATCTGCTCCTAATCCGTGCCGCGGTGAACTATGATGTCAAAAACCTCACCCACTACCTCTTGAATGTCGAGGAGGCGAAATCGGTGATTGAATCCGCCGGACGGATGTGCCTCAGCGCTGAACTGACGAAGATGAAAGTCGATGATGTGATGACGGTGGGAAAATCAGTCATGCGTCTGGTCTTGAAGGAGAGAATTCAGGAAACGCTCGACAGCCTGAAGTTAGGCGTGCGGGTGATTTCGGTGGAGTTGACCGACATTGCCCCTCCCAAGAATGTTTCTATGGCCTTCAAAGCGGTCTCCGACGCCCGCGAAAAAAAACAGCGGATTATCAAGGAATCGGAAGGATACGCCAATTCCACCATCCCTAAAGCGCGCGGTGAGGCGATTTCCATCGTCTACCAAGCCGCCGCCTATGCGAGCGAAACCCTAAATTTAGCGCAGGCGCGGGTTGAAGCGTTCAAAGCCTTGAAAAAAGAATACGCTAATAATCCGGACATAACCGCCAAACAGCGCTACCTGGAAACCCTGCAAAGGATTTATCAAAAGTGCAAGGTTATGATCGATGGCAGCCCCTCACAGAGCACCTATTACATTGGAAAGGGTGAAATAATCCGAAAGGGAGATTAAAGAACGGATAACCTTACCCCAAATACCGCCTCAATACTTGGCACTTGATGCTTGATGCTTGACACTTGGCACTTGATACTTGGCACTTGACACTTGATGCTTATTCCGCCGACCTGCTGAACATCACAATC
>JABMRZ010000366.1 GCA_013202315.1 Candidatus Tariuqbacter arcticus
AGCGGGAATCCACTGTAAAATATACAGATATAGTTAATCAATATAAGACAAATATTTGTGGGGTTGTTGCCGAAATAGAAAAATTCGCCTCTATCGTGGTGTAGGGTCTCCGCACTCGACACCAAATAACTGTTATTATATATATGCTGTCGACTGCGGAGAGTCGCCAGCACGCTGTATTGATTTGGGCAACAGACCCTTAAAGCATGGCTATATATAAAAAATGGCACCGATTCTGTTATCGATACCACTATTTTACAGTATGCTTAATGCTAATTCATCCGTCTTTTAAAGAAATACCGCTAATATTGACTTAATCGTTATGCTGATAAGCCAACGCCCCAAACATCTGAATCGCCTTCGGCTGGCAAACAGGAACACACCATCCGCACCCGATACACAATTCTGAATCGATATGATGAACCTGTTCGGGTTCACCCGTAATACACTTTTTCACCGGGCAAACCTTGACGCAGTCGCCGCATCCATCGCAGCTGGCGTCAATTATGAATTTAGTCCGGTGTTTGACCTTGTCGATGAAGGAATTGGTGGGACATTTATGACGGGCGGCTATCATGTTGTCTTCTATCGACCAATCTTCTATCGGAAGGAAATTATCCATCTTGATAGCTCCTGAAGGAGTGGTCTTTTCATTGGCGCAGAGCGAACATCCGTTGCACCCCACTTCGCAGACCTCCTTAACCGCTTTCCCCCGGTCCTGAGACCTGCAAGCTATATAAATCTGCACCCTGGCGGGAATGATTTCCATTATATTACGCGGACAAGCCGCAACGCACAATCCGCAACCCGTGCACTTGTCGTCATCCACAATCGGCAGCCCGTTATCCCCCATATGCAGCGCATCGAAGGGGCACACTTCACAGCAGTCTCCGAAACACAAACAGCCGTATTGACACGCTTTGGGACCTTGATCGACCAGCGTCGCCGCTAAACATGTCGGTATCCCGAAATATTCGTATTTGTCTTTCGCTTCCTTCTTGCCGCCGCCGCATCGGACAACCGCCACAGTCGGTTCGCCGACTTCCACTTCGACGCCCATTATTTCAGCGATTTCATCGGCGGTATCTGCGCCGCCGGGAGTGCATCCTGAAGGCTCAATTTCACCCGCAGCCACCGCCGCCGCAAATCCGGAACATCCCGGTTTCCCGCAGGCTCCGCAATTTACGCCGGGGAGAGCATCGATAATCTTCGCTATTCGAGGATCTATTTCAACATGAAACTTCTTGGAAGCGAACGCCAATCCCCCTCCGAATAAAGCGCCCAATCCCGCCAGAGATAAAAGCGCCGGTAAAAATATCGTGTCCATAATTACATTCTATTCTAATTCTGTGTTTTTTAAATATATAAATATTTCACAATACAAATCCTGCTGCCGATTCTACATTTTCAATTCTACATTTTCAATTTCCTTTACCCAATCTTCAACCCCGAAAATCCCAAAAACGCCATCGACATCAATCCAGCCATTATCATAGCGATGGGGATTCCCTGCATCGGTTTGGGGATTTCGCTGATTTCAAATTTCTCTCGCAGCCCCGCCATTAAAACTAATGCCAGCGTGAAACCGATACCTGCGCTGAATCCCTGAACTAAGCTTTCCAGCAGGTTATATGTTTGGTCGATATTCAGCACCGCCGCCCCTAAAACCGCGCAATTAGTGGTGATTAGCGGAAGGAATATCCCCAGCGATTGATATAACGATGGCGCCGTCTTCTGAATCACCATCTCCACCAACTGCACCAGCGAAGCGATTACCAGGATAAAAGACACCGTCCGCAGGAACCGTAAATCGACGCTGCCCTGCCAAACATTGGTGGCTGGGTCGAGTAAATAAGTCCAGATTATCCAGGTGGCGAATGAGGCTAAGGTCATCACGAAAATCACCGCCATCCCCATTCCCAGCGCGCTGTCCAACTGCTTCGACACACCTATATAGGGGCATATCCCCAAGAATCGCGCCAGCACAAAGTTATTGATGAAAATCGTGCCGATGGCAATAGCTATAAGATGTCCTATATCCATTTTTCTATTAATTTTATTATAATGAGCGAAATTAGTTCTTGCGTATAAACGATAAAGCAGGTCTTGTAGGGGCGTTCAATTGAACGCCCTTA
>JABMRZ010000367.1 GCA_013202315.1 Candidatus Tariuqbacter arcticus
GTGGACAAGCGAACAATGTACTTTTTCATGGCGTTCCTCAAGATTATAATGAAAGATACCGAAATCTTGAGGAAAGATACTAAAAAAACAAATAGAATGCAACATTATTACATATCAATAATGTTGTGACACAGCACTAGATAGGAAATTCTATTTAAGCACAGGTATGATAACGATGAATCAGAATACGCGGTTATAAATCAGCGAAATCAATCCTAATCAGCGAAAATCAACGGTTCAAAAAATAAAAAGATACACCCATACAAAACAGCGAGGAACCAGATTATTTTATTAAAAAGCGCATCAGGTCATTGTATGAGATTATGATCATAAACAACAGCAGGAGCGCCATTCCAACCTGTTGGATTACCAGCTTCACTTTGGAGGAGATTGGACGGCGAATGACCGCCTCAACAGTTATGAAAACCAAATGCCCGCCGTCCAGCACAGGTATGGGTAATATATTCAGCAGTCCGATATTCGCGCTGACGAAAGCGATAAAACCGATGAAAGCTGCGAATCCGATTCTCATCGATTCCCCGGAATAGTGCGCTATACCCAAAGGTCCGACGAAATCCTTAATCCCGGCTTCACCGGTAGCGAGCATATATATTCCCATAACAGTTGACGCTCCGGCGAAGAAAGTGTACTGAGCGCCCTTGCTTACCGATTCAATAATTCCCGTCTTCCTCCGCTCCATTTTAGCGCCAATGCCAATCATCCCCCCGTCGATCATCTTCCAATCTTGAAGTATTTTTTGTGTAGCGGTATGGAGGATGGCTGACATTGTTTCCCCCTCCCTCACCCAGACGACTTCGACTTCGGTATCGGGTAGAGAATAGATGCGGGAAGCCATATCGTACCAGCCCGCCACCGAATCACCGTTTATCTTGACGATGAGGTCGCCGGGCAGTATACCAGCCGAATCAGCGGGCATTCCCGGACTGACCGAACCCACATTAGCCGGTGCAGACGGTTTTTGGATACTAAAGAGGAATCTCCTGGAATTGCTCACTATGGCGGACATTTCCTCATCATCCCTCAACCATACAACTTCGACATTGGACTTTGGGCGGGAGCGGATGGTGTTTTGCATCTGACACCAGGTATCGACCGGTTCGCCGTCTATCTTGATGATGCGGTCGCCGGACTCTAATCCGGCGATAGCGGCTGACTCGCTCAAATCCACTGAAGCCGCCACTGCAGGAGTGGATATTTCACCGACGCCCCGGTTCATAGTCAACCCGGTGTAGAGGACGCATGCCAAAATGAAATTCATCAGCACCCCGGCGGTGATGGCGAAGATCTTTTGAGAATAACTCTTGGACATAAATTCCCAGGGGGCTCCGGTCAGGGGCTTATCGCTGAGCGATTCGTCGATCATCCCCGCCATTTTCACATATCCGCCCAGGGGGATGGCGGAAATCATATATTCGGTCTCACCTATCTTCTTTCCGATCAGCTTGGGAGGGAAACCAAGTGAAAACGATTCCACTCGAATACCGACCAGCTTGGCCGCAATGAAATGCCCAAATTCGTGGACTATCACCACCACAAAAAGGGTGATTATTAAAGACAATATCGATATCATAACAACCGTTATACTCTCTCAGCGGGTATATGTTTCAATGGTAATGGAAGCTGGTTATTGGTTATTGGTCGTTGAATGGACGAAATTTCGAGTCTCCTTATCAATTTTGAGAATATCCTCGACCGAAGGATGAATTGTTGGCTCGAACCAATTCAGCGCGCTTTCGATAATATGAGCAATCCGGTCGAAGGAGATGCGATTTTGCAAAAAGGCTGAAACCGCCGCTTCATCAGCCGCATTCAGAACCGCCGGCGCCAATCCGCCCATCTCTAAAGCCCGATAAGCCAATTCCAGACCGGAGAACTTCTCAATGGGAACGGGTTGAAAATCAATGCTGATTGGCGAAGTGAAATCGAGCCGGCAATAAGGCGATGGCAGCCGTTCAGGATAGGTCAGGGCGAACTGAATGGGCAGCCGCATATCCGGAGCGCCCATCTGAGCCAAATATGAACCATCGGTGAACCGAACCATCGAATGAACGACCGACTGCGGATGTATGACCACCTTGATCCGTTCCGGGTGAATATTGAAGAGCCAGCGCGCTTCGATTACTTCCAATCCCTTGTTGACCATAGTGGCTGAATCGATGGTTATGCGGGGTCCCATATCCCAGTTCGGATGCTTCAGCGCCATTTCAGGAGTAATGCCGGGGAAATCGCTTAATGAGGTTTTCAAAAAGGGACCCCCGGAAGCGGTCAGAATCAGTTCATCGATGTTGGAACGGTCTTCACCCAACAGGCATTGGAAAATTGCGCTGTGTTCGGAGTCGATGGGGAGCAAAGCCGCACCGTGTTCTTCTGCGGTTCTCAAGACGATTTCCCCCCCGGCGACCAATGATTCTTTGTTCGCCAGCGCCAGGTTAATCCCCTTTTCCAGGATTCGGATAGTGGGAATAAGTCCGGCGGCGCCGACCATAGCGTTAACCGCTAAATCGATCGGGGATTCGGCTTCCAATAGGCGGGGTAGTTCCTTTTCGCCGGAATACAGAGTGATACCCGGTGAAAGGAGTTCTCCCAGGGTGGAATGATGTTCCCGATTCCCAATAGCGACCGCTTCGGGGTGAAATTCATGCGCCTGTTCCGCTAATAGTTGAAAATCGTTTTTCGCCGCCAAACCCACTATTTTAAAATAGCCGGGGAACCGGGCGGCCACTTCCAGGCAATTCCTGCCGATGGAACCGGTAGAGCCGAATATCACTATGTTCTTGGGGTTGGGCAAGGCAAGTTCACCACTCGTGTTAAAAGACACGGGGCGTGTGGATGCACCCCATATTTTTCAGTTTGGGAACAACCCTTCTTCGCTTAGAAGAAGGTGATATAAGCGCCTACCGTGACCACATCATATTTCCCCATGGCGTATTCAGCGTTGATGCCGATGAGGAGCAGCTTGAAGTTGACTCCGAAGCGCATATGAAAATTGTTTTCACCGTCTATATCAAATTTAATTGGAGTGCCGGGATCGTTTGGAATATTCGGGTTGTAATAGGTATAATCCACTTCAAAACTGGAACTTTCAAAGCCGAGCCCCACATATGGTGTGAAAAGCACCAGCCCTTTACTGGCGATGATATTGAAAGCTGTATGATTGGAAGTGATGATATCGCCGAAGTTTATCGATTGATAGGCGAATTGAGCGGAAACACTCACCGGAAAAAGAGGTATATACTGGCTGATGGAGTGCTTCAAGCCGATTCCGAAAAAGCCGAATTCACCCATATCTTCGCTGATTTCAGTCTTGGGGAAGAAGCGGAGCATAACTTCGCTCTTCATCGGCAGCCCGAAGCTGACTTGGGGAATCATCAGCGGCAGCCCTTTAATGTCGTAACCCGGGGGGAGGGGAATTATTGGAAATAATCCTGGATTATTATCAATAAGTTGTTGAGCTTGTTCTTCAGTGAAAGGAGAACCTATGCTGTCTTCAATTACTTGAGCCAGCAGGACGGGATCGATGGTAAGTCCGTCTTTGAACTCGCCGAAAAGGGTGGGGGCTTCATTGTCGTAAATGTCAGCCATTGAAAGGCTGAAATTATAGCCGGGGATAGAAATAGGATCTGAGGGTAGGGCGAAATCGAAAGTCATATCCTCATCCGGGACCATAGCCAACATCATTTTGAAAGAGATGTCGAAGCCTAAGAAAGGTGCGTGTGTTTTTGCAGTGTGGAACAGTCCGGAGTTTATAGCGCTGCCAAATGCAGTCGGCGCGGGAAAAATGTACCCTCTGGCGTTATCCTCCGCCAGTTTCTGTAGTTCTTCCTGGAAGCTGTCATCTGCGAAGGCGAGGCTGGTTGAAAACACCAGGATCAAAGCTAAGATGAATAGTTTTTTCATCTTTCACTCCTTTTAAATTATGAATTATGAATGCTGAATTATGAATGTTGAATTATCATTGACAATTTATAATGAGCGAAATAATTACTTGGGCAAATCACTATCTACAAATTCGAACACTA
>JABMRZ010000368.1 GCA_013202315.1 Candidatus Tariuqbacter arcticus
CTTAATTTTAGATTTTTAATTTCTGCAAAGCCCCCTCTTCCGGGCGAAGTCCCGGATGACGCGTAGTATCTAAAAACTGATTTTCTTGCTTTTCTGGCAGAAAATCGTTTAATATCATAATACTTATTAACTTATGAAGTGTCAAATATCAAGTGCCAAGCGCCAAGAATTTTACTTGATACTTGATACTTGTTACTTGATACTCATTCACTATAACCCCTTTTTGGTTCCGGCTCGTCCGGGTTAGGTTTTGGATTACAGATTTATAATGGTGGGTTAAGGACCCTTATTTTGATATAAGATATAAGAGATATGATATAAGATATTACATATCAATCAAAAGGTGGTAATTGTCAGAAGGATTCCTGACAAGCTGGAATGACGGGTACTAACGCGTATAGCCCATAGCCCATAGCCCATAGCCTATAGCCCATAGCCCATTTTCAAGGGTTCATATCAAGGTATTTTAGCGGGCAGGCGGGCTGAATTCCTCTTTTTGCAGATTGAAGTAACCGAAACGGAGTTCGGGAATTCGTCCGCGCAGAACATCCACCATTTTCATCATTCCCAGCGCTGGCTTTTCGATTTGCATCGCTTCCAGGTAGAAATCGGGGTCGATGTTGAGGTTTTTCAGCTGCACCAGGTCAACCTCGGTGTTTCCGACCAGGCTTGAGAAAGCGTCGATCTCCGCTTCGCTGTCATTCACTCCGGGGAATACCAGCAGGTTAATATGAACGAACAGCCCGTTTGTTTTGGAGATTTCGATGAATCGGATGACATCGTCGAAGGCATAACCATCGGGACGGAAATATTTGTAATAGTTTATCTTTCTGGCGCTATTCAGGGAAATCCTCACCGAGTTCAACCCCGCTTTCGCCAAGTGGGGGACCGCTTCGGGAATGCTTCCATTGGTGTTCAGATGGATTGTTCCCCGGTTAGTTTGAGCCCGAATCATCTTAATCGATTCGCAGACGAGCTTCCATTCGGTCAAGGGTTCACCTTCGCATCCCTGCCCGAAACTGACCATCGGTTCATCGGCGTATTTCAGGTGATTTACCGCCACTTGTGCGATTTCTTCCGGCGCGGGGGTGAATGAAATCCTTTGGTGAGAACAGGGTGTTTCACCGGTCTGAAGCGATAGGCATCCCAGGCAGGAAGCATTGCATTTGCGGGCGACAGGGAGGGGCGCTTCCCACCGTTTTAGGAACAAGTTCTTGGCAGCAAAGCAGTGGTAATGGGTTGCGCAGTGGGCAATATGGCGCAGGAGGCGGTTATCGCTGTCCGCCGACAGAAATTCTTCGATTTTGGCGATTAAATCGGAGTCATCGAATTCGGCAGGCTCCCATTTGCCGGATTGGTCGACCCTGAGCGCCGCCGCATAGATTCCGTTTTCACCGCCAGCCACCGCCGCATATGCCCATTGAGGCAAGCAGGCGGCGTCCGTCATTCGCATATACGCAGGCAGAAGCAGTCTCATATAAGCCGGGGGCAGGAATGCGGATACCGCCCAGGGCTGGAATTCGTATTCACCATCGTTGAATTCGCTGATGGGTATGAAATCGCCGGTCTCAGGGTCATATCCGACGGGAAGCCTTTCAGGCAGGGTGAACAGCTTACTGCCGGGAGGCAGGGGAATGAGTGTGCCGGCGCCGGGGATCAGCCAATTCTGACCATCCCATACGGCGGCGTCGAAGCGGGGATGTTCGTAGATGACGCCTTCAGGATTCGCCAAGAGCAGTTTCAATGTGTTTTTACTCTGGAAATAGGGTTTAGGATTTAAATTCTTAATCTTCAATGTAAGAGTTCATCTCTTACATTTCTGTATGTATTTGTAATTCATAAATATGTACAGTTTTATTTTTCTTGAGCAATGAGCCTTGAGCCTTTCTGTTCTCTGTTTTCAGTTCACGGTTCTCAAATCACAAATCACATATCAAATATCAAATATCAAATATCTTTAGTTAGGGTTTAGTAATCCATAGTCTTGGTTATTCGGGATGATGGTCTATTTGAGTATTTCGTTCAAGAGTTTTATCGCCTTAAGGAGGAGGGGATCGCAGATGTCTCGCTGGACATATTCTTCCCAGGCGGATTGTCCTTCCGGGGTGTTGAAATCTACGCCGGTGATTTGGCGGCATTTGATTGATTCGTTAGTTTCCCGGAAAGCTTCCAAAAAGCGGGAGCCTAAACGATAGACAGTTTCATTATCATCACCCGCTTGTTTCCTGCCATACTTGATGCCGATTACCATCAGGGAACCGGTGATGATGCCGCAGACTTCGCCGTTGGCGGATAATCCGGCTCCCAATGCTGAAGCTATCGAAGGTATCAAGTTTGAGGATATATTCATCGCTTCGCTCGCCGAACGAAGCACGGATTCGGCTCAATTGAAGCCGGAATTGAAGTATTCCAGCGCTTTTTCCGCATCAATCGTCAATGTTTTCTTCCCGGAGGGATTTTGATACTGGCGTATTCTGAATCAGATTTCCGATTTCACTCGCATTCAGGACCGCATCACCTATGATGAATTCATCCACCAATGAGTTGTCACACCATTCAAACAGGCGGTTGAATACGGTCACATTGGGGATATCATCTTTCAATACTTCGCTGGGAGGCAGTTCTATTATTCTGAATAATTCTTGCAGAGCGGGCGCTAAAAGCTTATCTTCACTGACGACGAGGAATACCGGAAGACCATGATTTGCGGCGGCATTGCATAAGGCTTCGGAACCGATTTTATTGCAGAATTTTGTTTCGGTGACCGCGTCCGCTCCCAAGATGAACAGGTTATAATTTCCCATTAAGCGGGGAAGCGCAGCGTCGACGCACAGGTCGACCTCAATTCCCCCCGCAGAGAGATTTTCAGCCATAGCCACCCCTTCCAAACCGGGGCGTCCTTCCGAAAGGATAACCTTCAACTCTGGTGTTTTTCCGGCGCAAGCCAAGAGGGTCTTTTCGACCAGGGAACTGCGTGAATAGGCGGCTATGCGGCTGAATTGTCCGATTCTGGAGACGGCGTTGGCGATTGTCTTATCCTGTTCCGCATCAAATTCATTGGTAAATTCCTGCAGCAACCTTTCCGGGAGCGTACCACAATTGGGGGAGCGGTATTTTTCCACTTCTATACAGAACCGGTTGACAGTGTTGATGACCGCCGCCATTGAGGGCTGACCATTGATTAAGCTCACCGCGGTGTTTTTGACGACGTTTTGTTCGTTCGATTTTAGGGCGAGTTTTAAGATTTCCAGCGCCTGCCGTGCGAGTTCAGCGGAACCTGATCGATGGTTTTGGGAGAATTCCTCCAGGCGCCTTTGAAGGGTTGGGTTCATCAACGGAAAATCTTGGTCATATCGTAATTGTATAATTCGGACAGGCAATACTGGCAGCCCATAAAACACGGTCTATGCTCGCTGGCGCACATTCTTACCACGGATTGGTAGGTATAGATTTTCTTAATCTTATCCTTTGGGATGTCCTTTATGTGGCATTCATATTTGGAATTCATCGCATCATGGATGATGTTATTTCTCAAATCGACGATATACATAGTTATCTCCTTGGGGTTTGTTTTATACTGTTTTGAGTTGGTAATTTCACATCGTGTATCAGCTTATTTCTGCGAGGGGGGGTTCTTGAAAA
>JABMRZ010000369.1 GCA_013202315.1 Candidatus Tariuqbacter arcticus
TCATAAAATCTTCATTCCGGCTTGTCCGGAATCTTTCTCCTTGTTTTTCATAAATATTGATTCCCGCTTTCGCGGGAATGACAGCTACTTTACCGTAAAATCTTTATGAAAATCGCTATATCTGATGTTTCGGGTGTGGAAGCTATGTTACTAATAGGAAAACCGGTAAAGATTCTTAAGCATCATCATTTTACTGTGGGAGATATTGAGAAATAGGATAAATATGACTATAATACATTTTTAATTCGGGAACAGTATTCTGTTTAGAAAAATTGAAGATTACAATTGACCGATAATAGAGTATTCACTGTCATCCGCTATACGCCGGAATTTCGATCGGACTGGGAGGATTTCTTAACCTCATCGTCCAACGGGACGATTTTCCATTCCCTGCGGTTTTTCCGATACCACTTACTTGACAGGTTCAAGCATCATCATTTGATATTCCGGCTGCGGGGAAAAATTCGAGCGGTTTTCACCGGCGCCGATATCGCTGGCGCTGGGGGATTGGAGCTGCGTTCGCATCCCGGGGCTTCCTATGGCGGGTTCGTCATTAGAAATAAAGCGGATTTTGAGGATTACTATGGAATGGTCGAGGCGCTGGTGGAATATGCGAAATCGTGCGGATTCAAAGCCATTCGATTGACGCAGACGCCTTTGATTTACCACCAGCGCCCTCATCAGGGAATAGAATTCGCCTTGAGAAGTCACGGCTTTGAAATTGAACGGTGCGAATTAACCCAATCGGTGGATTTAACCGCGCTGCAAGGCAATGTCATCGATTCACTGACGGATAAGACTCGAAACGCTTTCCGTCAGTCCGTTCGAAAAGGGCTTAAATACGAAGAAGGGGTGGAACTCAGCCGAGTGAATCTGACGGATTTTCATCGAATATTGATGGAAAATCGTGAGTCTTTGGGAGTGACTCCGACTCATACATTTGATGAACTGGTGAAGCTTTCCGAAATCATTCCTGAATATCTGCACCTTTCATTCGTCAGTTATGAATCCCAACGGGTGGGGGGACTGCTGCATTTCATCTGCAATGCGCGAGTGGCGCTGTTGTTTTATGTATGTCATTTGCGGGAATATCAGGATTTGAAGCCGGTTCCTTTCATTTTAACCAAAACTGTGGAATGGGCGCGGAGTCAAGGTTTCCGGGAGCTCGATTTCGGGATATCCACCGTCGATGGTGTGCCGAACCGTGGGCTTCTGAAATTCAAAGAGAATTTCACCGCGCGTCCGTTCCTGCGAAATACATATCGCATTACACTGGAGTGAATTATGCTGTTTTCCACCGATAAGGAAGTGTACCGGGGAACGAAGACCCTGGAATATATGCTGAAGACTTTGTATGTGATGGTTCTGTTTTTAGTTGGTATGGGGATATTATTGAAATTAATCGGCGGTCCGGAGGAGAGGGTAGGTCTGCGGCGGTTTCCCTATCCCTACCATGCAGGTTTGGCGATTTCCAACGATATTCGGGGAACGGACAGTATGGAAGAATTCCTCGCCATCCAAAGATATTTATGCACCGAGGAATCGACACCTTGGGGGATGGGGCTTGGACTGGAAGCGGGAAACAGCTTTTGGTTTTGCGATAATACTGGACAATCCACCTTCACTGTTTTCGATTCAACTGGGGAATTGAACGAAGAGAGCGCGGTGGTCATCGTCGATTTCATCCAGGCGGGATACATCGATGCGCTGAATACATACGGCGGCTTTGGGGAAGGGGATTTTCAGCCGGCGATGGCGGATAAGGGACTGGAATTCTTTAACGAACACGACTTAGCGGTTCCTATTTGGGCGAATAGTGAGGAGGAGGAAGATTTTCAATGCATCGGCAGAATGACCAATCAATTGGGGGATAATCCCGAATCCGCCCTTTACCATGCGTATCTGCTGCCGCATTTCGGAATTAAATATGTTGAATTAGGCGGTTATACCAATGTGGTTGGTCAGGAGGCGGTTTCCAACATCAAGCGGTGGTTCAAGAAGGCGTATGAATTCATAATTTCGGTATGGCGTTCCACCAAGGCACGGAAGCTCGATTTGGATTGGAATAACCGCTTGATAAATCCCCACTACCTCGATGACGGTCAAATGTTCCTGCGCTTCAAACGGTTCATCAATATCCAGGGGCATACTTCTTTCGCTGAGTTGGATGTGAATTACACCGCCCGGCAGTTGGACGGTGAAATTCTTGACCGGCTGACACAGTTGGAAGGATATATGGTGGTTTACACCCGCTTGGGGGGGAACGAATCGTATTCGGAATGGATGCCTGAAGACGCCCGGAAAGCGCTGCGCGGTCTGGCGAACCGGTTCCGCGGGGGACGGATATTGGTGACAACAACATCGCGGCTGCTCGATTATTACATTGTCCATCGCTTCCTCGATTGGGATTGGCACAAGGAAGCAGGAGAATATGTTATCAACATCAACGGCTTAAACACACCAATCGAAGTGGATTTTAAGCTCACAGAAGAAATACTGCAGGGACTGACATTTTACACACCCAACCCTGAAATCACCCGTATATTCTTTCAGGGGGAGATTGTAAGCGCTTTGGACATCAACAATCCTGATGAAAACGAAGCGGGCTCGGTTTCCATCCCCTGGCGATGGCTGACTTTTCCGGAAGGATATTAGAGAGGTACGATGAACATCGGCTGGCGGATAATCGGATTCGCATTCGTTTTACGGCTGCTGTTTTTGATTGGGGTTCCGGTGGAGGAAACACGCGAGCCCCATATTCTAAGCGCCTTCAACGATGAAAGGGCGCATTTCAATTATGTGCTTCAGATGGCGGAGACGAACAAACGCCCCATTCAAACGCATTCCATCAATGAATCTTACCCGTTAGGCGTCTACGATTTCGAATACTATCAATCGCCGTTGTGGTATAAGCTGGCGGGGATGGTTTATTCGGTTCTCCCGCACCCCTTGAAAGACATCAGAGCGGTCAGGTTTTTCAATATACTGCTCGGATTGATGACTATTTTAACTATCGGCGGGACGATGTTGATGTTTTCTACGCGGCTCAGCGCCGCTTCGATGGTGTTCCTGTCGATTCTCGGTTCCAACGCCCTGTTCAATTCGACCGTCACCAACGATAGTATGCTCTGGCTGACCGCTTCGCTGGTGGTCTATTATGGATTATCGCTTATGAATAGCTGGAATTGGAAGAACCTATTGGGGTTGACCTTGTGCTTCAGCGCGGCGATTTGGACTAAGATGTCGGGACTGATCTTGCTTCCGGCGGTGGTCTACGCGCTGTACCTTAGCTGCCCGGGGAGGAATACTTGGTCGCGGGCGGTTATAGCGGCGGTTTGGTCGGTGTTTTCGCTTTTACTGACGATTCCGCTGTTCGTTCAGAACCATTTATATTATGGGACGATATTTCCGATGTCGGTCGGTTCGGGACCGGCTCGGAATATATTGGAAGGTTTGGCTCCGAAGAAGCTCTATTTAACGGTCAATTATTTAGTTCATTCGTTCTATTTTCCTTTTGAAAATTATTGGCTGGGCGCACTTCAAGCGGCGATTTTTCTAATGATGGGAATTGTCAGTTTAGTGTTGATTTACTTGGGATGCAGGCATTTTACTGAAATTATTTTAAAAGGGTCGGATTGGGAGAAGAGGAGAATTATTTTCCTGGGGTTAACTCTAATTTGTGCGGTAGGCGGGCTGCTGTTGATGATATTCCGATATAATCAGACCGAAGCTCGACACGCCTTGGTGGCATTGCCCGCTGTCACTTTTCTACTATTGAAAGGGGGCGAATCTGTTCTGGGCAGGTATCGGGGGCGGCTGGCGATTTGTGCGGCGCTGTTTCCTGCGATTCCGTATTTGCTGTTTGTGGCGCATTAGGCGCTTATTATGCTGACATCGATAAGAAATTGTCAATATGAATAATATGAAAATAGTGTGAAAGTATGAAAGTGTGAAAGAAAATACATTCGCAGTAATCATAAACGAACCAATGGCCAATGACAAAATCAGCTGTCCCGCAGGGGCAACCTCTTCCGGGCGAAGTCTCGGACGAGGCGTAGCGCCAAAATTCTGAAATTCTTGTTTTTTCTGGCAGAAAACAGTTATAAATATCGAATATCGAACAAGGAATGTCGAGGAATAGTGAATTCGATAACTTGTCCCGAGACTTCGGGATTCGGTGTTCCTTGTTCATTATTCAGTATTCATTTTTAGTTCCGGCTTGTCCGGGTTAGGGTATAAATATGAAGCCCCCCGGGTGAATATGCGTAATTGCGCTTGATAAAATAATGAATTCCCGGTTTGAATGACCTGTTTCAACTCTCAGTTAAATTTACAAGTCGATAAACATTAGTAAGTTGTGAAATTAAGTTTGAGGAAGTGAAATTATTAATGAAAATTTATCGTACTATGCTTGACTTTTAATCATTAAATCGTAAAATTAGATAAATTTCAACTTATCAAATCATAAATCGCCCGATATGTTCGTCGAAGAATCGATGATTCGCATTGATATCAGCTCCTTAAGCGTAAAACGCCGTTATCATCATTCCCTTGTTTCTTACCTCGATTGGCTGACCGTTCTTCAAACAATAGAAAGGGCGATTAACTTTCATTCAAATCCTATAATATAGGAGGAATAATGAAAAGGTTAATAATCATTTCTCTCCTCTTAACTTTTTCAGCATTCTTAACCGCCAATGCGGCGGTCATAATCAATGAGCTGTATTACGATCATCCCGTAGGTGATACCGGCCATGAATTCCTCGAACTATACAACAACGTCGCCGAAGATGTCGACCTCACTGGGTGGCAAGTTCAGTGGGGAGGAACCGATTTTTATTATGGCACTTGGGATTTCCCTGCTGGAACAATCATTGCCGCTGGGGATTATCTGCTCCTCGGCGGTGAATTCACCGAAGCCGATTTCGGAGTAGTTCCCGACCATATCTATAACTTCGGCTTCCAGAACGGCGGTACCGCCACCGACGGCGTGCGCATCACCGATGAAGTCATCAATCCCACCGACCCCTATTATGACACCAACCTCTACGATGAACCCAATTCCAACAACCTTCGCGGCGACGACGCCGACCCCGGGCTGGAATTATGCCCCGACGTTGACGCCGGGCACAGTTTGGAAAGGGTGGTGGTCGGCGTTGACAACAACTTAGCCGCCGACTGGTTCGACAATGATGCCCCTACTCCCACTCGCAGCGCGACCGCCGTTCCCCCGGTGATTCACTGGACGATGAACTATCCGGAAATCATCGCCCCTTTTGAAGAAGTGGCGGTGATGGACTCTGTTACCGATGATGGGACAATTGTCAGCGGCACAGTCTATTACTCGGTTAACGGGGTTGATTGGAACACGGACGATATGGCGTATGATATCGACCTTGGCTGGTGGGTCGGATGGGTTGCCGCTCAAACCGCCGGAACCGAAGTGTGGTATTATGTTTCCGCCACCGATAATGACGGACTGACAACCTTAGATCCTCCCGATGCGCCCGCAAGCTATTATACCTACACGGTTGACGACCTGGTCTTAAGCCCCACCATCGCCGAAATCCGGGTGAACGACCCCGATTTGATGCCGCTGTATATGGACAGTCTTTTCATCATCGAAGGCATCGTTACCTGCACCAACGAGTACGGCATAGCGGGTCCGGCATACATTCAGGACGCCACCGCAGGTTTAGCGGTCTACAATGCGAATTGGTTCGAAAGCCTGCATATAGAAATCGGCGATTGCGTTCGGGTATACGGATGGATGGGATTCTACAATGGTTTGACTGAATTGGTCGCTGAGCCTGATACCGGTGACCCTAACCCGTCTGTGGTATGGCTGGGCGACGGCGTTCCGGTGGAAGCTGAAGTCATCGTTCCCACCCAGATGGGGGAGGACTATGAAGGTGAACTGATAATGTTCCCGGATGCGGTTATCCTCGGTTCAGGGAATTTCCCCTTGACCAGCAACGCCACTTATAATGTGGTAGTAGGTTCGGATACCGCCACTATGTATATCGACAAGGATACAGACATCGCCGGGATGCCGATTCCGACCGGGACGGTCAACATCACTGGGATACACGGCCAATTCGATGACTATACCGCTCCTTATGACGGCGGTTATCAGATTATCCCTAGGATGTATTCCGATTTTGAAACCACCGGCGACCCCCCGCCCTTCATCGGCGATGTAACTCAAGAGCCGCAGGTAGTAACTCCCGAAGACGAAGTCAACATCACCGCTTTGATTTACGATAACAGCGGACTGCTGGCAACGGAATTGTGGTATCAAATCACCGTCGATGAATGGGTGATGACCGAGCTGTTCGACGACGGTCTGCACGGCGACGGGGCGGCGGGAGATTCGGTCTTCGGAGCTTACATTCCGGCTCAAGTCGAAGGGGCAACCGTCGAATACTATCTGTATGCGGAAGACGATGCGAATCAGGTAACTCTCAATCCGGTGGAAGGCGCGGCGAATCCCTTCTCATACACTGTCACCACACCAGGAGTCATCACCTCGATTATTGAAGTGCGTGAGATCGACGAGAATTTCTATCCGGTGAATTATGGCAATCTTTACACCGTTTGCGGAATAATAACCGCCGGAAGCGAATTCGGTTCTTCGGGAACGGCATTCCTGCAGGATGAAACGGCGGGGATCGCTTTTTACGATTACCTGGTCACCACCAGCGGAATGGCTATCGGCGACAGTGTGGAATTGACGGGATATGTCGATTTCTACTATGGGCTCATCCAATTGGCGGATGAACCCTATCCGGGCACCGGCGAACCGTCCATCACCATCCTTTCCAGCGGCAACGATGTTACTTACGCCACTGTTGCCGGTTCCGATTTAGGTGAAACCTATGAAGGACAGCTGGTCAAGATCAATGATGTCCAATTCATAGATACAGGCACATTCAGCGGCAGTACCAATTATACAGTCGCTGCCGATGGAGATACTTTCACCATCAGAATCGACACCGACACCAATATTCCCGGAAATGCAATTCCGACGGAGCCGGTAGACATCATCGGATGCCTCGGGCAGTATGACAGTTCTTCGCCCTATGATGAAGGGTATCAATTGATGCCCCGGTTTATGGACGATTTCCTGGAACCCGCCGTAGTCACGCCGATTGCGACGGTTCGGGAGAATGACCCGGACGGCTCCCCGGTCAATATCGATCAGATGTTCACCATCGAAGGTTTGATAACCGTATCCCAGCAATTCAGCTCGCCGACTTATTCCGGTCCTGCCCATATGCAGGATGCAACCGGCGGCATCGCTTTATACGATTCACCGGTGACAATGTTCGGTGAAATCGGCGATATGGTCAGGATTACCGGATGGGTCGGATTCTACAGCGGATTGACTCAGATGGTGGATGAACCGGGAACGGGAACAGCGCCGACGGTGGAAATACTTTCCAGCGGCAATCCGGTCGAAGCGGCGGCAATCACACCTGGCGATATAGGTGAAGACACCGAAGCGGAATTGGTGGTAATTGGAAATTGTGCATTTATTGATACAGGAACTTTCTCCGGAAACACCAATTACGATGTCGTCTGCGGAGCGGACACCTTCACCGTCCGCATAGACGGCGACACCGACATCCCCGGCAACCCCATTCCCACTGTGCCGGTGGATATCACCGGAGTAATCAGTCAATACGATTATTCTTCTCCTTATTTCGAGGGCTACCAACTACTGCCGCGGTTCGTAACCGATATTGTTGAAAGCAGCGCTCCGGGCATCGTGGATGTAGTGATTACCATTATAGATGATGATGTGCATCTCGATTGGTCTGTCGTTCCGGGCGCGACCCTCTATCACATCTATGCCAGCGATTTCCCCTACAGCGGTTTTATCGAAATGGGCTCCACAACAGATAATTGGTACCTGGTTGAAGATGTTATTGTCGGTGAAACAGCAAGGCACTTCTATGTTACATATGAAAATTAAGATGACCATATAAACCTTAACGCCCCGGCTGGGCTTTCCAGCCGGGGATTTTTTTTCGCTATAATTTGCGATATAGGTTCAATTTGTATATATTGTTGTTTTAAATCACAACAGCGATTATTCTCCAAATCACTATTCGATTTAAAGGGAGTATGAGAGAAGCCTTTTGTATTATATTTCTGCTTGCCGTAGTGAAACCCACCGCCGCCATTGATGATTACTGGCATTATACCGATGTGGGCGCATTAGGGATGACGATTACGAATTTCGGGGTGCTGGGACAGGGATATAATATCGAAGGTCAGCCGTCGTGCTGGTATAAGATGCCCCCGGCGGCGGAAACGGAACAGATTGAACATTTATCATACGGCGGTTTGTGGGTCGGCGGGATAAAAAATTCGATGTCCTATGTTTCCACCGGGATAGTCGATGGGGTGTTCGAGTATTCCGAAGGCGGATGGGAATTCACCAACAGCGCCGATCCCGGCGATACCATCAAGATTCGTTCCACCTTTCGCGATTCGCCCTATTATTCGCCCGATGCGGTGTCTCAGCTTGATTTCGTATGCGATTTCACCGACAGCAATTTGGCGGTGCCGGGCACATCCCCGCCGGTGTTCATACCGGAACATTATCCGATGGGGATAAATGTTCACCTGGAAACTTACGCCTGGAACTATTCTTACGCTGAAGCGTTTGTTATTTTAAACTACACCATTCGTAATTACAGCGGCGAACCCATCGATTCGGTTCATATAGGATTATGGATTGACGAATCGCCGGCGAATATGAATTACACCGATAAATACGCTCCCGGCGGCGGCGGCTTCACCTGGTACGATAATCTGGTCAGCTACGACCCTATCAGACGGATGTCATACGCCTTCGACGCTGACGGCGATGATGGTTGGACGAAGAGTTATTTGGGCATCAGACCGCTGGGGGTGGAAAATCAAGACGGCGCTGTGAACGATTGGGAAGTATTTCATCGTCAATGGGTTTGGAACCGCGCCACCAGTCTGGAATATCCCGACTTCGTGATGCCCACCGATGATGGTCAACGCTTTGAAAATATGTCTTCGCAGTATATCGGGATCATCCCCGATTCCGTAAGTGACGCCGATTCCTGGATGGTATTGAACTGTGTCGGTTCTTTGGGGACCTTGGAGCCGTGTGATTGGGATGCGGACACCACCGACGGCGATTTCCCTAATTTTGAAGCAGGCGATATCGATTGTGATGGAGACAGCCTGTTTGATGAATATCACTTGACGGTCGTTTATGCGGTAATTTGCGGACTATGGGCGACCGGCGGTGACGATTCCGAAGCGCGCCGAGAAAATTTGAACCTCAACGCCGAATGGGCGATGACCACATATTTGAATGACTATCAACTGCCGGAACCGCCGCCTTCACCGGCTTTGAAGATAATTCCCGGTGAAAGCCGAGTCGATTTATACTGGAATAATTCACCGGAATCGTTCATCGACCCGATAAGCGGAGCGGCGGACTTTGAAGGCTACCGGATATACGGGGCGCGGAAGACTTATTACGGCGAAGACCCCTTCACCCTGCTGCTGGAATTGGACCGGGACGATGACAATATCGGCTTCAACACCGGTTTTTCAATGGTAGAATACGACACCATAATCGAAGGATTCCAATATGATTATCATTTCGCTGATATCGGGGTGCCGAACGGCTGGCCCGGGCGCTTGATGTATTCGGTTACCGCATTCGACCAGGGCGACCCGCAAAATAACCTGGAAAGCCTGGAAAGCGCTGTCAATGAGAATTTAGTCTACGCCTATGCCGGAGCCAGGACCGCTGAAGAGACCGGCAGGAAGGTATCGGTCTATCCCAATCCTTATCGGGGGAGGGCGGCTTGGGACGGATTCAGCGAAACGGAACGGTTGATATATTTTCAGAATCTGCCCTCCGATTGCGAAGTGCGCATCTTCACTCTGGCGGGCGATTTGGTGGATAAATTTGAACACCACGCTTCGACTTATGATGGAAGCGATGTCGCCAGCCTCGCCCCTTCATTGTCGGGCATGCAGGTGGAATTTTCCGGCGGCCAGCACGGCTGGGATTTGATTACTATGCACCAGGAAGCGATTGCGTCTGGTTTATACTTGTTCACCGTGAAGGATTTGAACAATGGGGAAGTTCAAGTGGGAAAATTTTTAATAATAAAGTAGGCTTTGGGCTATAGGCTGTAGGCTGTGGGATATTGGGAGTTCGGTGTTCCTTGTTCATCATTCATTATTCCTTTTTTAGTTCCGGATTGTCCGGGTAGGATAATACAGAGATTATCAGTGGAGGTGGAACATACTAACAGAATAATTGGTAACAACTCTTTTTAAATCGAAATGACGCAAAAAAAACTCTTGCTAAGAATGCGTCAAGCTGTCATTGATGGTATGATCGAAGACGCAAAAAGCCTGGCGGAAGAATGGCTCGGAATTGAGGGGTCGAATCCGATCGAAGCGGTTGAAAAGGGGCTCACGCCGGGCATAAACGAAGTGGGAAGGCTCTACGAAGATGGAGTCTATTTCCTTCCCGAACTAATAGCTTCTTCGGAGGCGATGAAAGCCGCTTTAAATATTTTGAGGCCGGCGATAACTTCGGGTGAGGGACCCTTGGAGAAGGGGGTTGTCCTAATGGCGACTATTGAAGGGGACATCCACGAAATCGGTAAATCCATAGTATCCGCCATCTTGGAGGCTCACGGTTTCCGTGTATTTGATTTGGGCGCAAATGTGAAGCTGGATACAATATACAAGAAGATTAAAACCATAAAGCCCGATGTAGTCGGCTTGTCAGCGTTGTTGACCACTACTATGGTAAATCAAAAGCGCGCAGTTGAACATATCCAAAAAGAAGGCTATGATGTTAAAGTTATAGTCGGCGGGGCGCCGGTGACCAGAGCCTGGGCGGAAGAAATCGGAGCCGACGGCTATGGGAAGGATGCCTTTGAAGCGGCTGAAATCGTCCAAGAATTAATGCATAAAAAATCTGATTAATAAGCAAGACAATTTAATATGAAAAAAACTGTTATCTTCCTTGAGACTTGAGACCTGATACATACAGCTATCAATATCACAATTATTACATTTCAACCTATGGATAGATTTTTCAAGAACATACTTCTTTTAATCTTCGTGGTGGTGTTAATCACCGGGGTTTTCTTCGGGACCCGGGGCTGCGGGTTAGTTAAGACTTCCAATTCCCCTTTTTCCTCGCTGTCGAATCAGCGGGCGCTTATGGGACCGGTGTTGGCTTTAAAAAACCGGCAGTTGATATTAAATCCCGGCAGTGGTATGTGGAAGAGAATCGACGCATCGAATGATGACTGGGAAACGGAGGCGATTTATTTATTAGAGCGCCGGCTGAGTGAAGTTTTGGATACTATACTGTTTCTTGATGGTATTCCGAAGAGTGATATTACTGACTTCATATTACAATCCGTTACCTTAAAGTTATCGTCTTTGGATTTGGAGAAACTGTGCATCGGTGAGACCAGTCTCTCTTTAAATATCACCGATTTCATTCTCTCGCATCGAAATCTTATGAAGCCGGGGGTTTCATCGATGATCGATTCGCTGCTTTTTGGTAAACGGACGGGAATATCACTTCAGACGGGGAATTTCTAATACATTAATGCTGATATTCGTATCTCTTATAGTTGACGATAGTCTTGAATAACGAATACCGAATATCGAACAAGGAAAGTTGAAGAACTGGGAATTCGATAACTTGTCACGATACTTTGGGGTTCAGTATTAATTGTTGGTTATTACTTGTATATTTTGCTTCGTCCGTGTAAGGACAAGATAAACATACAATTGAGGGTTTCCGGTTTTGGTCTTGAAATCCATAGTCGGTGGTGAAAATTGTTACCGCAATAAAGCTTACTGTGTGGATAATCGAGAGCTGTTTCCTCGGATACCGGACGAGTCTGTTGATTTGATACTGACCGATCCGCCTTATAAAGATTACCAGAGCAACCGTCCGGTGGTGAATCCTCGGCAGAAGAAGATAGAACGGACGGATTTCGATCTGCCGTTTTTCATTGAACAGAGTTTTCGGGTGTTGAGAAACGGCGCACATTTTTATTGCTTCTGCGACCATCAGACCTTTTCGGAAATTAAGGCGGAAATTGAGCGGTTATTCACCTATAAGAACTGTCTGGTTTGGGTGAAGAATAATCACGGTTCGGGTGATTTGAAAGGTAATTGGGCTCCGCAATATGAATTCATCATCTTCGGGGCAAAGGGCAAGGGGCGGCATTTGAATCCACCCCGCCCTTCCAATGTGCTGGAATTTCCCAAGGTACCCAATGAGAAATTTTCGCACGGCACGGTCAAACCAGCGCCGTTGCTGCGGCGGATAATCGAAGCTTCCACCAAGCCGGATGAACTGGTGCTTGACCCGTATGCCGGTGTGATGTCCACCGCTGCCGCCTGCATAGAAACCGGCAGAGCCTACTTGATGATTGAAAAAGATGAAAATTTCTTTCAGATGGGGGAAAAGAGACTGGGAGAATTGATGAACCCGCTGCGCAGACAGATAAATTTGTTTAAAACATCTTCTTGAATGTCGAACATCAGAGATGAAACAATATTTATAAATGGAATTAAACGAACAAGAACTTAAGTGGCTTAAATTTGCCCGGGAAGCTTTACGGACTGAATCTGAAGCGATAATCGCCGCCGCTGATCGATTGGACAGCAATTTCATCAAAGCGGTGAAAATAATATTGAGCCACCCGGGCAAGGTGGTGGTCAGTGGAGTGGGGAAATCCGGTCATATCGGGCAGAAAATCGTCGCTACTTTATGCTGCACCGGCACTCAAGCGGTTTTCCTTCACGCAGTGGAAGCGGTTCACGGCGATTTGGGGATTTACACTCCCGGCGATCCTACAATACTCATATCCAAGAGCGGCAGCACCGCCGAGTTGATCCGGTTAGTGCCGATATTACGGCAGTTCAATTCGCCTTTAATCAGCATAGTGGGCAACCTAAGTTCACCTTTGGCTCAAAGAGTGGATGTGGTCATAGATGGCAGGGTAATGAAAGAAGCTGACCCTTTAGGCGTAGTGCCCACTTCCAGCGCCGCTGTCGCTTTGACTCTGGGCGATGTACTGGCTTCGGTTCTGATGTATGCACGGCATTTTACCGAGCAGGATTTCGCCCGTTATCATCCCGGCGGGCAATTAGGCAGGAATTTGGGGCTTACGGTTAAAGATGTTATGCACAGCGGGGACAGTGTCGCCTGGGTTAAAGCCAATGAACCCCTGCGAGGGATAGTAAAAGCGATGACTGAATATCCACTCGGAGCGGCTTGCGCAATCAATGAAGAAGGAACATTGGAAGGGTTAATCACCGATGGTGATTTGCGGCGATTAATGCTCGATTTCAAAGATCACACTAATATCCGCGCTAAGGATATTATGACCAAATCGCCGGTTACGGTCTCGCCGCAGATGTCCTTAAAAGAGGCTTTGCATTTGATGGAAGACCGTGCGTCCCAGATTTCAGTGCTGCCGGTGGTTGACAGTTCCACCAAGAAGTGTTTGGGTTTGGTGCGTTTGCACGATATATATTTGCCGACTCTATATTAAAATTATCGTAACATTATAGCTTTATCCCATAGAA
>JABMRZ010000370.1 GCA_013202315.1 Candidatus Tariuqbacter arcticus
TAATGACTTTTGCAAGAGGCTCATTCATTTATCAGTTTTCAAATATACTTTTACTAATGTTATAAAGCACTTCTTCACGGTACCAGGCCGAAGCTCGTATGTCGGAAATCGGCGATGCATATTCCACCACTTTAGCGGCGAATTCTTCGGCTTCGGATGAACTAACCGCAGAAAAATCCCTGCCTATCAAGTATTCACACGCCGATTTAACCAACTTAATCGTCGGCGCAACTGATCCAATCGCTATTCCTGCCTTTGTGATTTTATCATCTTCGTCAGCTTGAATATGGTATGCCAGCGATACTACCGCAATTTCCATCGAACATCTGGTTCCTATCTTAATGTAATCAGAGTAAACTTTTGGACTTTCATTATTAGCGGGAGTGAGAACGCTTCGCAGGATTTCATCGTTTTTCAAGTCGGTTTTCCGTACATCGATAAAAAAATCATTCATCGGAATTATTCGTGTGATTCCATTGGCTGATAATATTTCACACCGGGCTTCCAAAGCGGCCAATGCGCAGGCGATATCACCTGCAGGTGAAGCGGTGCAAAGATTTCCTCCTATCGTCGCCACCTGCCGAATTTGCCTTGAACCAAGCTTATTCGCCGATTCATATAAAACGGGAAACCGCCGCCGTAATTCCTCATCGGAAGTGATACTATTTGCCGTTACCAGCGCCCCTATTCTGACTTCATCATGGTTTTTTTCAATGGATGTGAACCTATTGTCGCTCAATTGAGCTAAATTGATTACAATTAATTCCTCATCGGGCTGTTTCTTCAGCTCCAGGATTAAATCGGTGCATCCGGCGCCGAATCTGAATTTATTGCTTTGGTTTTCGGCGATCACTTCCAATAGCTCACCGGTTGATTGCGGACTTATTAGGTTAAAATTCATGGTTGTATGTTTTTATTGTTAGTTAATCGCCTGACATTAGAAATTTAGTATCATTATAGCTCTATCAAAAACCGCACCCATATTCGTCACTCCGGCTTGTCCGGAATCGGCTGGTACGAATTTTATTTGCCGATTCTGGAAGCGCTTCTCTTGCCAGAATGACAAAAATTGAGATTATTGAATAGAACTAAAATGCTACAAAATTTAAAATTAAGAATTCAAAACTCAAAATTATTTTAGCGTTAATTTCGGCAATTTCATATCGATGTTTGTGCGTAAGCGCCAATACCCCAGCCCCTTATCTCTTATTTCAAGGTAAGTCTTCAGCGATAGGCTTATAGCTGTCGGGTCTGCGGTCGCGGAAGAACTGCCATTCAGCGCGGACTTCCTTTATCAAATCCAGGTCTATTTCAGCGGTGAGCAATTCGCTTCTATCGCTGCCGGCTTGAGCGATGATTTTCCCTCGCGGGTCGCAGAAATAGCTGGCTCCGAAGAATTCACCGGTTTTCCAGGGTTGTTCAATGCCGACCCGGTTAATCGCGCCTACGAAATAATTATTCGCCACTGCATTAGCGGGCATTTCCAGTTCCCATAGATGTATAGCCAAACCTTTTACGGTGGCAGAGGGATTGAAAACGATTTCGGCTCCATTTAAGCCCAGAATCCTCGCCCCTTCGGGGAAATGCCGGTCGTAGCAGATATAGACTCCGAGGTCAGCAAAGGCTGTTTTGAATACCGGGTAACCGCCGTTTCCAGGTCTGAAATAGAAATGTTCCCAGAAGCCCGGGTAGAGGTGGGGGAGATGATGTTTGCGGTATTTTCCCAGGAAAATTCCATCGGCGTCGATGACGGCGGCGGTGTTGTAGAATATTCCCGCGACAGCTTCTTCCATCACCGGCGCAATTATAACCATTCCATATTCTCTGGCGGTTTCCATCATTAATTGGACAGTCAGCCCCTGGGGGACGGGTTCCGCCATATCGTACCATTTCTTATCCTGCCCGGCGGGGAAATAGGGTGCGTAGAACAATTCCTGCAGGCAGAGGATTTGTACTTCGCCTTCAGAAGCGGTTTCTATCATCCGCAGGTGATTTTCAATGTTCTTGCGTTTTATGGTGTCGATGTCGTCATCGGGTTGGGCGGCGTTCGCCGCTTGTATCAGTCCGCATTTTATAGTTCGAGACATAGATACTGCCTTGTTCTGTTTAACGGTGAACGGTGAACCGGTAAAAACAGTGAATTGGTAAAACGGTATATTGGTAAATTGGTAAATTAGTCGTCGGTGACTGGTTGTTGATAATTTCTTGTTATTAGAGGTTCTTGCAAAACTCCCTTAAAACCGTCATCCTGAACGCTAGTGAAGGATCTCTTAAGGATTAAGTCATTGAAAAACAAGAGATTCTTCACTTCGTTCAGAATGACAAATTCGGCGAATCCAGACTTTTGCAAGAGTCTGATTAGACATTGAATCTGAAAAGCATCAAATCTCCATCGGCGACGATATATTCTTTTCCTTGGATATGAACAGCGCCTTGGGCGCGGAGTTCGGTGATGGAATCGACCGGCTTCAGGTCATCGAAATGAATGACTTCGGCGCGGATGAAACCCCGTTCCATATCGGTATGCACCACACCCGCCGCCTGGAGGGCGGTGGAGCCCCGCTTCAAGTTCCAAGCGCGGGCTTCATTATCAGCGGCGGTGTAAAAAGTAATCAGCTCCAGCATATCGCGCGTTTTCGCCAGGACTTTTTCCCGGGCGCTCTGCCGAATTCCCATTTCCAGCAGGAACGCTGGGATGTCTTCATCGGGCAAAGCGGCGATTTCCGCTTCAACAGCGGCGCAGAGGGGAACTGCATTTTCAATCCCGGATTCACGGGCGAGGTCTTCGCTCACAGCAAGGTTTTCTTCCGCTATATTCAGGATATTCAAGATGGGTTTGCGGGAGAGGAAAGTGAATCCCCGCGTTAGTTTATCTTCTGCGGGTGAGAAATCCAATTCTATCAGCGGTTTTTCATTTTCCAGTGCGTCTTTACATCGCATCAGCAGTTTTCCTTCTCTATCGATTTCACCTTTGACGCCTCGCTGGAGGTCGCGGTCGATTTTACTCAACCGTTTTTCGACCGATTCCAGGTCACACAGTATGAATTCGGTTTGGATATCTCGAGCGGTTTCAGCCCCTTTTTCGATTTGTCCGGGTAAGAAAGCGGGTATTACCATCAGCAGGGCGTCGGTCTGTTCCAATCCCCTCAAGAATATTGCCCTGAAGCTGTCGCGCTTCAATCCACCAGCTTCCACCGGGGGAGCATCGACATATTCAACTGTGGTGGGAGTAGTTTTTCTCGAATTATAGAAATTGGCTATTAATTCAAGTCGTTCATCCCTCGTTTGGGCGATTCCCCTGATAATTTCCACTTTGCCTGATGCGGCGGCTTCCAGTCCGGTCAGGCATTGGAACAGGGTGGATTTTCCACTTCCTTGCGGTCCTACAATTCCGACTTGCATTTAATTTAAATATTTGATATTTGATATTAGATATGTGATATAAAAGACAGGATTTGAATTAAATGGACGGTATAGAAAAAATAAATCGGTTATCTTTTCTGTTCGGCATATTCAATACCGTCATTCCGTTTTGGCCGGAATCTTTCTTGTTTTTATTTATGAATGAGCCGATTCCCGACGCGCTGCACTTGCGGGAATGACGACAAAGGAGAGGCTAATGAGAAAAGCTGATTTAAGTGACCAAGCGAAAATTAAATAATACGGAAATTAGAATTCCAGCAGGATTGTCACAGGACCCCAGTTTATAAGTTCCACTTCCATCCGCTTGCCGAAGACGCCGACGCTCACTTTAATCCCGCCTTCTTGCAGGATTTCAACGAATTTATCGAATAGTCGATTGGCTTCATTCGGTTCCGCCGCTCTTGCGAAAGAGGGTCGATTCCCTTTATTGCAATCGGCGTAGAGGGTGAATTGAGAAACGGCTAAAACTTCCCCTTCTACCGCTCTCAAATCCAGATTCATCTTTCCTTCGCTGTCCTCAAAGACGCGCAGACTGCCGATTTTTTTCGCCGCTTTTTTTAAGCTATTTTCGTCATCCTCAGGGCTTATGCCGACTAAGAGCAGGAATCCCTTGCCGATTCGGCTGATGAGATTTCCATCGACTTTCACCGCGGCTGCTTTTACCCTCTGGAGAACGATTTTCATCGGGCGGTCTCTTGAAAATGGAAAATGGAAAATGGAAAATGGAAATTTTATTCATCGCTATTTTGTATGGGTAATGCAGAATAATTAACCACGAATGAACACGAATAAACACAAATAACAAAGATATCACTTGGTATGAGATTGATTTTGAACCGCTGAAATACAAGGATGATGCTGAATAAACTGAAAGAAATTAGCGGAAATCGGCGGTTCAAAGAATAAAAAAATCTAACCATACAAAACAGCGAGGAACCGGGGTTATTTCCTGAGTTGTGGGAAATAGTGGAGCATAATTTCAATGATTTCTCTGATGTCAACCGGCTTCTCTAAGAAATTATCGGGTCTTATTTCGGCACTTTCCACAATTTGCTTGTAATGCTGATAGCCAGTGAAGATGATTACAGGCAGTTCAGCGTCCATTTGCTTCAGCTTACGGAGTAGAGCAAGACCGTTGAGTTTGGGCATATATACATCGCTAAAGACAATGTCAGGCATTTCTTTATTGATGAGAGCCAAAGCTTCTTCGCCGTCATAGGCTTTTATCGCCACCGCCCCAATAGCTTCTATGACCTGACACATCAATTCGACGATTCTTTCTTCATCATCGACCACCAGTACTTTGACGGGTTTACTATCGGTCTGTGCTTTTTTATTCATCATTATTCCTTGAATGTAATACATATTCCTGTTAATTTTGCCTTGACCCTCCGCAGTCGACGCCTTGTTTGGCGCCTTTTAAACCGGCGGCAGCGCGGTATTATGCTGCAGAGACATAATTAATTTAAAGGGAAGTCCAACAGTAAATCAGCATCACTGCAAAGAATATAATAATTACAATTTTAAAAGCAAAAACTTTCATATAAATAGGCGCTTATTGCACCGACATCGATTTAAAAATTGTCGATATTTCACAATGCTGTCGACTCTCCGCAGTCGACACCCTTAATCAAGTGGTGGCTCGGTTTCTCCCAAACCGGGATTTAATTGACCGTTGCCCCCATTTTGCGTCATTCCGGCTTGTCCGGAATCGGCTCGA
>JABMRZ010000371.1 GCA_013202315.1 Candidatus Tariuqbacter arcticus
CGACCCGATTATAAGGGATGAAAATTGCAATTAGTTTAGATTATTCTCCCATAGTGCCGGGACCCAATCTCCGGATGCCCGCTTTCGCGGGAATGACAGGAAGGGACGGGAATGACAGGAAGGGACTGGAAACATTGATGCTGTCCCGACTCTTCGGAATAAACTAAATATTTCGTATGTCTAATAAATACAATCTGCTGATTAGAATAGATAACCGATTTTTTTATATTTCAACGGTTCCGAATCAATCTATTACTAAATTAGCCTCTTTCATAAGTCATTATTTAACAATATTGTCATTCTGAATGAAACGAAGATTCTCCTGTTTATTATACACTTAATAAATAAAGAGACCCTTCACTGCGTTCAGGGTGACACACTTTCGAGACTTTTGCAAGAGCCTCTCATTATAATAAGAATAAAACCAAATCACAAACAACAACACTGCACAACTATCCTGGAGGCAAGCGATGCAAAAACTCACTCTGACGCTGACGCTCTTGCTAATCTTAACCTTTTCAGCCGCTATGGCTGGAGACATTTATCATCAACGAGCCCTTGAAGTCCGGGGCGGAATGTCTATGTATCTTTTTATGGATGATCCGGTGGACTGGGCTCAACAATTCCCATCATCTGTTTCCGATAAGATGGAGTTCGCGGCAGATGCGGGATTAAGTATACTCTACAAAAGCCACAACTTCGTCTGGAATATCGGCTATAATCACCTTTTCGCCTCCCGTACCACCTTCGGCGATGGAGATTATGAAGAAGTGGTCGAAGCCAATGAATTTTTCATTGTGCCTGGTTTTATCCTCTTTCCCGACTCGAAATTGAATTTCTCCATCGGCGCCGGTCCCACATTAATGATGGCTTCCCTGGACCGCAACAGCCCTATGGGGGGCAATATGGGTGAATTCTATGGCGCCACCGGCAGGAATATGGGAGTCCTCGCCTTAGCTAATATCGAATATCTCTATAAACCCAACTTAGCTCTAAAAGTCGGGGGAGGATTCCGTACCGTTTTCATCGACGACATCAACTTCGTTAAAACGGTTGATAACCAGGACTATTCCTACACCGTGATGTGGACCAATTCCAGCGGGGCAGAATCCAATCGCAGCTACGAACTCGATTTCACCGGATTATTCATCGAATTCGGACTCCGATGGTATTTCCAATCCAAAGCCAAATGGTAAATCAGTTTTGATTGAAAAATCCCCGCTCTGTCCCTTCTGCCGAGAAGGGCGTTCGGAGATATATTTGAAGCTCCCCGATCGATTTCAACCCGATGGGGAGCTTTACCATATTTATTCGTGCGTTTCCTGCGGGCTCATATTTCTTCATCCCCAGCCTTCGGAAAGCGAGACCGGCGGACACTATTCCGATGCCGGCTACGACCCTTTCCTCGAAGTTGAGGGCGCTCGTTCCCGGAGCCAGCAAATCTACGCCTGGGTGAAGCCCTGGGCGCTGAAATGGAAAGCGAAATTAATCGCCCGATTCCTCCCCCAGCCCGGCTCCATCCTCGATGTGGGAGCGGGAACCGGCGCCTTCCTGAGTATGATGAAGGCTAAAGGGTGGGAGACACTCGGCATCGAAAAGGATGAGAACGCCGCTGACTACGCCAGAAAGAAATTCAAGCTGGAAATCATAACCGATGATCTGGCGGACTCTTCCAGCTTGAATCGACCTTTAGATGCGGTTACCTTCTGGCATTCCCTCGAACATATTCACCGCCCCAAGGAGAATTTGGCGGTCGTTCGGGAAAATCTGAAGCCCGGCGGATTTCTCTTCATCGCCTTGCCCAATCCCGATTCACTGGACGCCAGGTTTTATAAGCGGCATTGGGTGGGGTGGGATGCGCCGCGGCATCTGTGGCATTTCAAGCCGGAAGTGATGGCGAATCTGCTGAACGAATTCGGCTTCAACTTGAGAAAAGTCGTCCCGATGCCCTTGGACCCGTTTTATAACTGCCTGCAGAGCGAATTCCTCATACCCGGCGGCGGAAAGCTGGGGCGGTATGCGCTGCGCCTGCCGATGATGGCAAAATTATCCTTCATTAATGGACTGCTTTGCCCTTTGAAAGCTTCATCCGTAGTGTATGTATCAAACTTAGAACAGGTATGAAAAAACTCATTCTTATAGCGCTGATCGCGATTATGATCGCCGGCTGCGGTCTCAAACCCCCCGCAAAGGGCAGCCTGGATGAAGTCATCGTCTTCGCCGATTCCGCTGTTTACGCCGCCTGCGGACCGGCTCTTTCACTGGCGCTGGAACGGCGGATAGACACCCCCCAGCCTGAAACCGTTTTCACTTTGAAACCTGTTCCGTGGAGCGAATTCGGAAATTCCTCCTCCGCACCCCTTATCCTGCTGATGGGAAGATTGAACGGGGAAGGCGAGGTCTCTGTATATGTTAAAGGAATGTTCGATGAAGAAACCCGCAAAGGCGTTGAAGCCGGACAATACTGGCTTTTTATCAAGGAAAATCCCTGGCATTCACACCAGCTTGCCGCAGTTATCTGCGCCGATGACATCGGTGAACTCAAGAGCAGAATCCGGCTGGGCGCCGATGAAATTTTCACCGAAATCAACGAACCGGTGATGGCGCGCCTGCACGATATGCTCTATTCAGCTAAGGAACAGATAAAACTCGAAGAAGAATTATTCGATAAATACGGCTTCAAGATTAGAATTCAGCATGACTATTTGTTGGTGAGGGATGAATTGGAAGAGCGGTTCGTCAGACTTCGCCGCTTCAACCCGGACCGCTGGCTGACCATTTCCTGGGTCGAAGCCGACACTCTGACCGACAGTCTTATCGCCGCTGAACGCATCCGGTTGGGTAAGCTTTTCACCGACCCCACTGCGATTTATCCCGACTACAACCGCTTCCAACCCTACGATTATATCTATACTGGCGGAAGGATGCTCAGAGGGCTTTGGGCGGCGGAATCGAATATAGGCGGGGGACCATTCTTCACCTGCGCCCTGCATTCCCATAGCGATGGAATGGTGTACTTTATCGATGGATCGGTCTTCTCACCAGGAAAAGATAAATTACCATTCCTCCAGCAGCTTGAAGTTATGGCGCGCACCTTTCAACCGCCTGAAAACCGAAAACCGAGAACCGAAAACCGAGAACCGAAAACCGAAAACCGAGAACCGAAAACAGAGAACCGATAACCGAAAAACCGTGAACCGAAAGCCGTGAACCGAAAGCCGTGAACCGAAAACCGTGAACCGAAAGCCGTGAACCGAATACCGTGAACCGAAAACCGATTTTTAATGGAAGACCGCCCGCAAATATTGCTTATAATCGGCAGTGAATCC
>JABMRZ010000372.1 GCA_013202315.1 Candidatus Tariuqbacter arcticus
AAACCCCTACCAATCAAATACTTATGAATATTATTTAAATGTAGATAATATAAGACATTATTTTTAAGAATGGCTATAACAATAACCTAAGAATAGGTGCCGATAAAATTAAAATCGTTTCCATTGACAGTGCGCCAGCAGTCTGCTATCTGGCGCGGGATGTTTTCTCCCTTGATGGAAAAAGGCTGCTACTGAGAAAAGGGGCTAAATTAAATCCACAATATTATAACCGCTTGAAGGAATTAGGATATAGCAGCATCTATATCACCGATGAATTCACTGAAGATATCGAGACCACTGAATTAATAGGTCCCGCCATCCGTCAGCAGGCGAATTTCATGGTATTCGAAATGTGTCAAAGGCAGGATTTGCTTAAAGATAATAAGAAAGTTGAGAATCTGCGCCAGTTGGCGAGGGATATGGTCGTCGAAATTCTTTATCGTTGTAAAGATGTGACTATCGATTTTCCTGAAATAAAAACCTTCGAGAATTATCTGTATCTTCATTCCGTGAATGTCGCGGTGTTGGGGGTTTTGATTGGATTTAAGCTTGGGCTGAAGGACAAAATGCTCGAAGATTTCGCTGTCGGAGCGCTGCTGCATGATATAGGGAAATTAGAATTGCCTCAAGAAGTGCTGAATAAAAACGGTCCCCTTACAGATAAGGAATTCGATTTGGTGAAAAAGCATCCGCGAAACGGTTTTAATCTTTTAGTTAGTAGTTCCTTCATTGCCCCGCGTTCCTATACCATCGCACTGCAGCATCATGAATCCTACGACGGCGTTGGATACCCTTCCGGCAGAAAAGCTGGAGAAATTCACATCTTTTCCCGCATCGCTTCCATCGTGGATATCTTTGATGCTTTGACTTCAGACCGTCCTTACAAACCGCGATGGAGCTTTCATAAAAGCATCAGCTATTTACAAAGCATTAAGAATAGATTCGACACAGAAGTCTTCGGGAATTTCCTGAATGTTGTCCCCACATTCCCTGTTGGGACCGAAGTTAAACTCTCAACTGGGGAAATTGGAATCGTCTTTGCATATAATTTTCCCAATATACAAGAGCCTCAAATACGCATATTGAAAGACAACAAAGGCAGAAACCTCCCCAAAGAAGAATTCTATGAAGTCAATATAGCTGAAAATCCCGCATTAATAATCGAATATGCCCTTGATTAGGATTACTTCTAAATGGAATTAGGCGCACCTTTAAAGGAACCTCCGGACATCGATACCGCTCACAATATACCCAGGGAAAAAGAAGGCATCATTTTTCGAATTTTATCCTATTTTATTACCATTATCGTCTTCGCCGTCCCTTTTTGGGTTTTTATGAAGGTTTTCAGCCGGGTGAAGATTATCGGTAAATATAATTTGACTAAGGCAAAACTTCCTTTTCTATTTGTGTCAAACCATGTTTCCATGCTCGATGACGCCTTTTTAGACCCATTGTTATTCATTCCTCGAGGTTTGTGGGATTATAAATTTATGCCGTACCACACGCCGGAGCGGAAGAATTTCTATCGCGGGCCGATATTCTCTTGGATTATGGAACATGTCAAATGCATTCCTCTGACCAGGGGTATGGGGATTTACCAGCCGGGGATCCAGCAAATCATCGGTAGACTAAAAGGGGGAAACAGCGTGCACATCTACCCTGAAGGCACCCGAACCCGAACAGGAGATATCGGCAGAGGCAAACCCGGGGTGGGAAGGATAATTCACCAAGCCAAATGCTCTGTTATACCCTGCTATCATTCGGGTTTAAATGAAGTTCTGCCTTTAGGCAGTAAAACCCCAAAACCTGGGAAAAGAATCACCGTTATCATCGGCAAACCGATTAGTTTTGAAAGATACAACGGTTATGAATCGAATGTTAGAACCTGGCAGTCTATCGCAGATGAAGTCATCCAAGTCATCAGCGATTTGCGCGACAAATTGAATCCAAGTTCGATTTAAAACAGATGAATCCGGCGCTTGAAAGATGAATTGGAAGGTTATTCGCTATATCATGTGGGTAATCCGCTATACAGCGGACTAATTAACCACGAATGAACACTAATTAACACGAATAAAAAAGATATCACTTGGTAAGTGATTGATTCGGAACCGTTGAAATACAAAGAAGATGCTGATTAAACTTTTTTTAGGAAATCAGCGAAATAAGCGCCTATTAAAACTGTGGGAAACTTTGTGAAAATATGCACATAAAATATCGAATATAGACTGGAGTCATCGATTCAGGCAGAAACTCAATCCTGGGGTAAGATGTCTATCATCCGCTTCAGCGCCAGGTAGGCTTTTTTCCTGGTGTCTTGGGGCACTTCGATTTCAAACTGTTCGATTTCAATCGCCCTGCAGAGATAAGGCAGGGTAATGAGTTTTTGGGTGGCGCAAATCGCTTTATCGAAGAGGGGAAAGATTTTTCCCTGGGGATATTTCTTTTGAAGCTGTCTCACCAACCCTTCTTCGGTGCCGATAATCACCCCTCTTGAATTGACCGTGTCCTGGTTTTCATCCACCCATTTCACCATTCCGGAAGTGGAAGTTATCAAATCGGCTTTTTCCAGCACTTCCATTGGGCATTCCGGGTGGGCGATGAAGACGGCGTCCGGGTATTCAGCCTGCGCCAATTCCACTTCCCTTTCGCTCAGGGAATCGTGCACATAGCAATATCCTTCCCAGGGGATGATGTTAGCGCCGGTCATCCGTTGAGTGTAGATGGCGAGGTTTCTGTCGGGAGTGAAGATGATTTTTTTATCTCCCAACGAGCGCACCACTTCGACCGCATTGGCGGAAGTGCAGCAGATATCGGATTCGGCTTTGACTTCGGCGGTGGAATTCACATAGGTGACCACCAGGGCGTGCGGGTGTTTTTTTTTCAGCGCGCGTAAGCCTTCGAGGTCCACCATTTTCGCCATGGGGCAATCAGCGCGGTCGTGCGGCAGGACCACCTTCTTTTCCGGGTTGAGAATCTTGGCAGATTCCGCCATGAAATCGACTCCGCAGAAGACAATCAAGGAAGCGTCGGTCTTGCTCGCTTCAATGGAAAGCCCCAGCGAATCGCCCAGCAAGTCGGCGTGTTCCTGAATCTCCAACCGCTGATAATTGTGCACCAGCAGCACCACATTCTTCAGCTTCTTGGCGCGGTTTATCCGCCGGTTAAGTTCTTCATGGGGGAGTTTTTTGTATTCTTCTATATCCGGAATCACATTTACAGAAGATTTTAATTCGTTTCCCATTGTTATTAATTATTAGTATATTGTGCGAGCTTATGAACTCGCTGTTTGAATTAAGCTGATTTTATAGTGATTCCCAAAAAGAATTTCCGATAATTATTGCAGGGCGGGGAAACCCCGCCCCTACACATAGGAAATTCTTTTCAAGCATCGGTATATCTTCATTTACATAGAAAATCCATTTTTTTAAATTTACTGATAATTATCAAATTATGCAAATTGGTCATTTACTGTGGGTTTTTTTCTATTATTAGCGCTCAAATTCTGGGATGGGTGTTTTTTTCTGGCAGAAATCGCATATTATCTTGTTTAATATAGGATTAAAAGGCAGTGTTCTTACGAATTCAAGATGGAACTGGCATTAAATTTAATTTCACATTTCACATTTTGCATTTTAAATTCCGGTTTATCAGGGTCAGGGTTTAGTCAATCAGAAAGAAATTCACCACAAAGACGCTAAGAGCACAAAGAATCACAAAGAGAAACACGGAATTCACTGAAAATACAGAAATGGATTCCCGCTTTCGCAGAGATTTTTAGGGGTAATTTATTTTACATTTTTAAGACAATTTTGAATTAAATAGGAAATAAAGTTTATAATCGT
>JABMRZ010000373.1 GCA_013202315.1 Candidatus Tariuqbacter arcticus
AATCCGCCCTGGACAGATCGATGATCTGTCCCTATAATTATGAACATAGGAAAAAACTTTTGGGAATCGGTATAGATATGAGATATAAGATATGAGATTTTGGGAGGATTGTTCAGAGAATTGTAAAAATCTTACTATAGGGAGTTGATGATGCGGGTTACCAATTGGATGCGTTCTAACGATTTGATTTACGAGTTGAGTCGGCGGATAGAGAATGTGAACGATTTGGGAAAACAAATCGCCAGCGGTAAGCGGATAAATAAACCTTCCGATGACCCTGCAGGCACCGGTAAAGCGCTGCATTTTCGTCACCGCATAGCTCGAAATGAACAACATCAACGCAATGTCGAAGATGGATTGTCGAATATGAGCTATTTGGATGGGGTATTGAACGGCGTGGGCAGCCTATTGAATGAAGCTTTATCCAAGGCTGTCCAAGGCGATAATGAGGCGCTGACGGCTGAAGATCGACTGGTCTTGGCCAATGAAGTGGATCAACTGTTGGAAGAACTGCTGTCAAAAGGGAATACTTCCTATTCAGGGAAGTTTATCTTTGGTGGGTATCAAAGTAAATCGACCCCTTTCATAGCGGAGAGGAATGATGATGGATTAATCACCGCTGTCAACCCCAGTTCCGCCGGAATAGATGAAAAGATTGCGCGGGAAATTGGGGTGGGTTTGCGTGAGAGTATCAACATAGGGGGCGGGGAGCATTTCCAGCCGAGCGGTGAAGGAGAAGCGGACGATATGTTCCAAATGTTGATAAACCTGCGCGACGGGTTAATCAACAACGATTCCGATGTGATAGGAGAACAGATAGACTACCTTCAGGACGCAATCGACCATAACAGTCTGAGCCGTTCCACTATTGGGGCTAAGATTAACTATTTCGACAGAAGACTCGAGCAATTAACCGCCGCTGAGGTGACGCTGGAAGACAGTCTTTCCAAAGTGGAAGATGTGGATTTATTGGAAGCGGCTTTGAACTTTGAACAGGAACAGACCGCTTATACCGCCGCTATTTCGGTAGGGGCGCAAATTATTCAGATGAGTCTGGTGAATTTTGTTGGGTAGTGGAGTTGGTTTTTAGTCGGTGGTATGAGGAATACTCTTGAAATCGAAAGTTGACACTTCTATAATATGAAAAACATCGTTGGGGTTGGGATGAAAAAAATAGCGTTAATAGTCAATGTGAATTCCGAAGAACCTTTATGGCGGGATAGACTCATATGTTTGTCGGCGGATTTTGCCCATTTCGGAAATGAGGTGACTTTTTTCGGAGCGAAACCCGGCGGTGTGATCAAACCTATGACTGAATTGGCGGATTTTAAGGGACCTGTGGTGAATCTTACCGCTGCGGCTGAATCGAATTTGGCAGCCGTTTCCAATGATAACGCTCAGAATGAATTTGTTGACGGTCAAATCTCCGCGCCTGAGGGCGTCGATAAACTGAAGGTAACGGTGGAAGGGGTATACCTGGATAAATCGGGATATGCGCTGCATACTCGTAATATGGCGCTGGGGCTGGATAAATTAGGCGCGGATATTCAGTTGATAAATCGATGGTTTGCCGGGTCGCCGGAAGTGGAGAAAGTGGATAAAGAGGCGCCGAGAGATGGGGAAAACATTTATTTAGTCAAGAAGGATAGTTCTTTATATAAATATAAGCCGCAGGTCGATGTTGAGCAGACGAAAAGAATAATTGAGCTTATCCAGAAGGATTCTAATCCCAAAGAGAGGACTTTAATAGTCTGTCTGCCGGCGGCTTCGCTGATGGATCCGATTTATAAGAGGGTCAGAGAGCAGAGCGGCGGTTTCGCCCGGTATATCGGTTATACTATGTTTGAAACGGTCGATTTACCTTCCAGTTGGGTTGAAGGGTGCGAATATATGGATGAGATTTGGGTGCCTTCGAGATTTAATCTGGATTCATTCAGCAGGGCGGGGGTGCCGCGGGATAAAATTAAGGTCGTTCCGTTAGGGGTGGATGTGGACTATTTCGACCCTGATAAAGTCCCTGCAATGGAGATTCCGGGTTTGAAGGGGTTCAATTTCCTGTCGGTTTTCCAATGGACCAAGCGCAAAGGGTGGGATATATTGATTAAGGCGTATCTGGAAGCTTTCAAGCAGTCAGACGATGTAGCGCTGGTGATTCACTCATACTATAGAGTCGGGCGGGAGACCGAAAGCCTGGTCCGACGGTATATTGAAGAATTGGGCTATGATATTAATAAGATACCTCGGATATCGGTGGTGTCGCAGCCTATTTTATCTCAACATATGCCCTCGCTTTATAAAGCGTGTCAGGCGTTCGTTCTTCCTACGAGGGGTGAAGGATGGGGTTTGACCTATATGGAAGCGATGGCGATGGGACTGCCAACAATCGGCACACGCTTCAGCGCCCATTTGGATTTTATGAACGATGAGAATTCCTTCTTGATAGACAATTTAGGAATGGAGTCGGTGGATGAAGAGCAGGTTAGGGATAATCCGCAATATGCGGGTATGTTGTGGGGCAAGCCTTCGTATGAACATACGGTTGAACTGATGCGCTATGTGTATGAAAACCGGGGAGAGGCTTCGAAGATAGCGAGACAGGCTCGGCGGGATATTCTCGCAAATTGGACGGTGGAACATCAGGCGGCGCGGACAGCGCAGGTCTTAGTGGAAGGTGCGAAGGAGACAACACGGTCCAGGATTGAGATAAGCGTTGATGATACTTCAGAACCAGCGCCCGGATTAGATAATAAAGGCGCGCCGGAAGTGATGATTTCACCCCGGACTGAACCGTTAAAAGTGGCGATGCAGAACCGCCCCAATTCACTGGAAGCGCCGGGCGGCGATACGGTGGTAATGCAGCATTTGAAGAGTGAATTGGAAAAATTAGGGATTATCGTCGATTTTAATTTCACCCTGGAAGGAATTGGTCAATATGATATAGTTCACATCTTCAATTTTGTACTCCCGGAAATGGTGAAAGTGTATGGTGAAAATGCGGTCAGGCAGAACAAGCCTTTCATAATCACCTCGTTGTATGAAGATTGGCCGTTGTTCCTGAATCCATCCTTCAAATCGTATTATTTGTTCAAGGAATATATTGAGCGGGGTCAACCGAGAAATGCTTTCGATGAGATATTCGCTCCATTGAAGAGGTTGAAGCCTCATATACGGGCGGATAACGGTTATAATGTCCGGCTGGCGGGGGGGATAATCCCCAGCGGGGTGAGGGAAGCTCAGCGGATTAAGAACGATTACCCGTTCGCGCGAAATGTGACCCCGATCTATCTTGGGTGCAATATCACTGAACATAAGGGTGATGCAGAATTATTCGTCAAAGAGACCGGCTTGAAGGATTTTGTGCTGTGTGTGGGTAGATTGGAAACCAGGAAGAATCAGTTGATGCTGTTGAAAGCGCTGGAGGAGGAAGATGTGCCGGTGGTATTCGTCACCGGAGGATTCACTTATCAAGGCAAATATGCTGAATTGTGTCAGCGGTTTGTGCGGCGCGGCAGGACGATATTTTTAGGTAGGTTGTCGGATGAGATGTTAGTTTCAGCTTATTTGGCGGCGAAGGTGCATGCGCTGCCCAGTTGGTATGAACTTCCGGGGATGGTTTCGGTGGAAGCGGCGCATTACGATTGTAATGTGGTAGCCTCGCCTTGGGGGACCATCGAAGATTATCTGGGTGCTTTCGCTTATTACGCGGAGCCGGATAATCCGGAAGAAATAAGAAGCGCGGTTATGAGGGCGTTGGAAGAACCGGTGAAGCCCGGACTGCGGGAGCATGTCAAGCAGTTCACCTGGGAAAGAGCGGCAAAGATAACCCTCGAAGTCTATCAAAAAGCCTTGAATGAACATCAAGAGGTAGAGAAACTGTTGAGAAAAGCAGTTCGGTATCGCTCCGAAGGAATGGTGGATGAGTCGCTGGCGGCGTATCGGAAGGCGTTGGAGGTTCATCCCGACAATGTTCAAGCGCTGAACTCGGCTTATGACATTTCTTCGATCGGCAGGAAAGATGAAGCACAGGGTTATTCGGATAGAATGTCTCAAATCGAGCAGGATAGGCTGAAAAAGCCTGTATTGAATATTCCCAGAAAGTTGGAAGACGGTTTTGTCTTCGAGGAATATGACGGGCTGGATGATGCGTTTGAGATGATGGAGAAGAAGGCATATAAGGAAGCTGAGGAGTTGTTCCGGGCGATAATTTCTTACGATGAAAAGAATCATCGAGCTTGGTATGGTTTGGGCAGGATATGCTACCTGCGGGGCGATTTCAATGAGGCGGAAGAGTATTTGCAAAAGTCGATAGATATTAATCCTGAGGGCGAAAGCCTGATAGCTTTGGCGGAGGCGCAGGCGAGGTTAAACCTGCCGGACAGGGCTTTAACCACCATCGATTTAATTATAGACCTCCCCGGCATAGACGGGAATTTCGAGTTTGATATTAACCGCGTCCGGGGGCAGTGTATGCTGCGGAAGGGGGATTATGATGAGGCTGAACGGTGTTATCGGAAAGCGGCTGAAATCGACGGCGCTTCCGAAAAGCCGTATTTAGGATTTGGTTCGTTAGAGCTGATGAAGGGGAATTTCGATGAAGCTGAAAAACATTATCGGAGAGCCATCCAAAAGAATCCCGATTCCGACAAGGCTCATTTAGGAATAGCGCTGCTGAAAATAGAACAAGGGAAGGGGTTGGAAGCGCTGGAAGAAGCGAAACGGGCTTTGGATTTGAATATTGAGAATCAGCAGGCGTTGATGCTTTGTGTCAGGGCGGGTCATACTGCGGGGAAATTAAGTGAGACGGAGAAATATCTTTCAAAGTATGCTGAACTGCATTCGGATAATACGGCGATACTCTATACTTTAGCCGGGGTTAGGTTCAGTTTAGGGATTAAAGATGCGGCGTTGGAAGCCGCCCAGCGAATTTTAACAATTCAACCTGACCACCAAGAGGCGGCGGAGTTGATAGAACAGATGGGGTGATACGGTGAAACGGGTGTTGGTCATACAACTGGCGCGTTTGGGGGATTTGATACAGACCATACCCTTATTGCGGGCGTTGAAGCCGCAGCGGGGGGTTGAATTGACATTATTGGTCGACAGCCGAATCGAGAAAGCCGCGCGCAGTATAGATTCGGTCGATGAAGTAATCGCTCTTGATTTCAGATTGTCTAATAATGGAATGGGAGGGGATGATTTAATCGGTTCATATAGAATATCAAACGAGCTCCTTTCTCCATTGCGGGGGAGGAGCTTTGATGTAGTCTATAACCTCAATTATTCGGTTCTGAATGGAGTGGTTCTGAGCCAGTTGAATTATCGGGAAATATTGGGATTCATCTTTACTGGGAAGTCGAGCGATTTCAGATGTTCGCCGGCATTCAGGATTCTATTCAATCAGAGCCATCACCGGCGGTATGCCAGGGTGCATTTATCGGATTTATTCCGATTGCTGGCGGATGGCTTTTCTCCGGTGGAGTTTCCGCTTTGGAAGGTTCGAAAACCGGACTTGGATTTTGCGGCTAATATCGTTGAAAGGCTGAGAAATACAGGGTACAAGCGTATAATAGCGCTGCATTTAGGCGCGGGGGCAGAGATAAGGAAGTGGGGAGCGGAGAAATCAGCCCGTATGGTTAATTCCCTTCGTAGCGAAGGCGAATTCGGATTCATCATTGTGGGAACGGATAAGGAGGAGGCGCGCGATTTCTCCGGACTTGTGGGAAAATCCGAAGGTATTATTGACCTAACCGGGAAGACCGATTTAACCCAATTGGCGGGTGTTCTTTCGGAAGTCGATTTGATGATTGGGACGGATTCGGGACCCCTGCAATTGGCGGCTGGAGTGGGGACGAGGACTTTAGGGCTGTATTTCGCCTCGGCTCTAGTGTATGAAACGGGGCCTTTGGGAAAGGGTCATACAGTCATTCAGGGGAACCTGGAATGCGCGCCGTGCGATGAAGAGTCTCCCGAATGTGATGATTATCGCTGCCGAGACTTGATTATGCCGGAATTTGTGGCTGAAGCGGCGTTGAGGATTCTTAATCAGGATTGGGAAGGATTAGCGAATTGCTCTATTCCGGAAGGGGTAAGGCTATTCAGCTCTGAAGTTGATGAATGGGGGCAGTTGTATCGGGCGCTCGGTGAAGACCGGGATGATGATCCGGCGGGTTTCTATCGGGAATTATGGTTCAGGGTGATTAGGGATGGTATTAAAATTGAGGACGAATTTATAAGCAGGATTGGAACGGATGATATAGAGTCTTTTGAAGGTAATTTATGGGGAATGGGTGAAGAACCATTGTTTCGCCCGCTGGCTCATCATTATTTATTGGTCAGGGCTGATGAAGGTTCGGCGGCGGCGGTGAAGAAAATGGCTGGGATTTTGGGCTTAATTGCCAATGGGCGGGTCTGACAGCCTTCATTTCATAGATGTATAACCTGGAAATAGGGTTTAGGGGTTAGGGGATAGGGTTTAGCTTCATATGATATTCACCGTTGTGTCGACTCTCCACAGGCTGTCTGAAAATAGGAAAATTTTGTCATTAATGTTTAAAGGTGATTCACTGTATATGATGCAAATTATGGATTTACCGTATGTTACGATTTCCATCTTTTCCATAATTTCCAGTGAATTCTTACTCTTATAATCCCTAAATCCTTTTTCAGTATAAATCCTCATGCCGCCGTTGCGGCACAACATAGAATGAAAATTGGGTATGGATTCCCGCAAATAGCATGCGGGAATGACAGGCGGGAGCGGGGAAACCGCCAGTCGGT
>JABMRZ010000374.1 GCA_013202315.1 Candidatus Tariuqbacter arcticus
GATTCACAGTCAATGAAGTAATGAAGTAATGATTCTGAAAATAATTAGCGATATCGACAATTTTTTATCGATGTTGGTTCAATAAGCGCCTAATAGTCGGGACCAGGCGATCTACCTAATAAAGGAGAAAGCTATGAAGAAGCAAATCTTCACAGCTTTGGTTGGAATTTTAATCCTATCCCTCCCCGCCTTCGCCGTCACTATCCATATCCCCGGCGATTATCCCACAATCCAGGCGGGGATAAATGCCGCAGTCGACGGCGACACGGTTTTAGTCGCCGATGGAACTTATACTGGCATTGGCAACAAAAACCTCGACTTCACCGGCAAGGCGATTGTGGAGGTTTAAAACCTTTTCTGTGATATTCTGTGTTAATCTGTGTTTCAGAAAAATAAAAAAAACCTTGACTCTTAAATTTTTATTGTATACTGCAATTGTAAATAATCAATTATACAATTCATTAAAAGAGGTTAAAACTGCTAAAAGAACATTAATTTTAGTCGCAGCTTTAACGCTGCTGCTGACATTGTCAGCTTGGGGGCAAGATTCGGGGCAAGAACCGCATTACAATTTCACTTACTATGCTAACTGTGATCCCATTGAAGGTGAACATGAAGGATATTGTTGGCCTTATCCAGGGCCGGAAAGTGTTACCGTATATGCAAGGCTATATTGGTATTCATCAATGCTTCCACCTGACGGAGACAATGAAAGAGCTCAAGGCTATATGAACTTTAGTGAATGCTATTTAGAGGTATGGGAAAATTATATTAGAGCAAATCCATTAATTCCTTGGGTAGATGGCAATTTCTCGAATATTGATTTCACCGGGTGGCCAGAAATGAAGGTGGAACATAGTCATTTTGTTGGAAGTACTAATATGTTTTTTGAATGGATAACTTACATGATCATTGCTGATAACTACAGTAGTATAAAACAAGAATAATTACACGAATATAATAAATATTAAGTTGTACATTCACCTGATGTATTTTAATTATGAAAATAATTCTAACATTCATATTTATATATATTATTATTCCAAACACATCGGCATCATGGCAACAAACTCCCGGTGGAGTTTCATACCCGGCGGCTGTTTATGCTAATGAGTCAGGTGAACTGATTTTAACAGGATTAGCGGTTGCAGGATTATGGAGGTCACATAACAGCGGTTTCAGTTGGGAGCCTATGAACAATATAATATTCAATGAACCATATATTTCAATACAAAATATTTTTCTCCTAGACACTGATGGTGATACCATAGTTCTTTCCTGCTATGAAAATTTAAATGGGGCAAAGTCATATACATCAATTGATGGTGGAGATTCATGGCTGCTTCTTACTGGATATTTTATGAACGCCGGAACTGATTTAAAGGAATTTGTAATAATTGACGAGCAAAATCATAATACAATGTATTATATAAACGATTATTATTTCGCCGTCTCCGAGAACTTCGGTGAAGCCTGGAGTGTTTGTGTAATCGATGGCAATTATTATGGGAAAACCGGATTATACCAAGACTCAAACTACCGTTTAGTATATTCATCATCATATATATGGTCTGGAGCTGATGAAGAATATGGAGGTGTGTGCAGAAGCGAGGATTTAGGTCAGAATTGGGATGTTTTAATACCTTTTTACGATTTATGGGGTATTGAATATGCCTATGTATCGAATTACCTTGAACTTTCAAACGGTGATTTGACTGCACTGGTATCTTGGACTGACCCGGAAATTTGGTGGACATTGAACATACTGATATCCGCCGATGATGGCGCTACATGGGAAAGGACAGGTGAGGGCTTGCCTCCAAATTTTCAGCCAAAGAAAATTGTTGAAGATATTGAGCTGTCCGGCAGGTTATATATTATAGGAAATGTGAATTATGGATTGTATGTTTCAGATGATTATGGCAGAAGCTGGTCGCGCTGTTTGAACGGGCTGCCGGAAAATGTATCGACATGCGGCGATATCGAAGTTAATCCCTACAGCGGGGACATCTTTATCACTATCGACAGTTACGGTATTTATAAAACATCGGATCATGGATTGAGTTGGGAATTGATTCCCATGCCCCCTGTGGGAGCCAATGGATTCATTAGCGTTTTCGAATCGTCGATTTTCTACCGGGATTTTGGCTGTCGTTTGTGGCGGTTGGATCCGCCCGCTGCTTCCTTGGTGGAAATGGAAATACCGCTCAGCCCTGATACACTTACGATGTTTCGACCGATATGCTATCAGAATCAAGACACTTTAGTCACCGGTATTTGGAAGCGTCCGATTGGCGAATTAACTAACTTTTTCCAAATGGCGTATAGTTATGACAATGGTGAAACTTGGGTATTGGATTCCTTCCTAAATTTTATTCCTTCATCTTTTCTTGATGTATATACAAATCAAAATATAGTCCGTTTCATTGCATTTAGCGGTGACACTATATATGTATCTAACGATTTAGGAGAATCTTGGGATATTGTACCGTTTGATGGGTCAATTAGAAGAATTGACCAAAATGCAGAGAATATATTTGTGGCAACGATATCTCAAGTTCATAAATACAATATAGAAAACAACGAGTGGATTTCATTAGAATATAACGGGCCGAATATTGATGAAATAATGACTATATTGAATGATGATATTTACTTAAAAACCCAGGAATCCCCTAGCCATCTTTATCTATATTCATCTGGGAATTGGATTGTCCAAGGCGAAATCGACATGGCTATCAATTGGCTATTAACAATATTTATTGAGGGAGATACATTATTTTTCACCAATAGCAGTAATCCAACATCGGTTATGATTTCTGATGATTTAGGAGTAAGCTGGGAAGAAGTAGAATATGAATTTCCCTACCCCGAACAAACATTCGCATTTTATGATATGGAATACGACCCTTACCGCGAGCGGATTTGGGCTTCCACCGGGGCGGGGTTATGCTATTTGGAAGTGGAACAATTGCAAGTCAAGGACGAAAAGCTGAAATTTCATCCGGTGGAGACTTTCTTATTCGACGCTTATCCCAATCCCTTCAACTATGAGACCAATTTAACCTTCACTCTTCCCATATCGGGCGATGTTTCGCTGACAATCTATGATATTCAGGGACGGGAAGTCGCCCGCTTGGTCGACGGCTGGAAATCGGCGGGGACTTATGAAGCCGCATTTAACGCTTCGGAGATTTCCAGCGGCGTCTATTTTGCCAGATTGACCGCCGGCAATTTCCATCAAACGCAGAAGTTATTATTGATTAAATAGTCTCAATTCTCAAGTCCAATGATTTTAGCCCCGCACAAGCGGGGCTTTTTTTATCTCAAACCACTATCACCTCACCAGCATCATCTTCAATGTCCGCGCTATGTTCCCACTCACCATCCGGCAGAAGTAAGCCCCGCTGGGCAGGGGTATGCCGGAAGCGTCAACCCCATTCCAGCTCAATGTATGCTGACCGGGGCTGAAATCGCCATCGGCGATGACTTTAACCAATCGACCGCGCACATCGTAGATTGTCATATTCACTAGTCCCGGCTTGGATAGGCTGAAGCGGATGAAAGCGCTTTGATTGAAAGGATTGGGGTAGCTGTTGATCAATCGGAAATCGGTTGGCTCTCCCGCTCCGGGGTTGGATACGCCGGTGGAGGGGTTTTGGATGTCAATCCGCTCGATTAAGCTTGGGTTGTAATTTCCCAAATTATACGGCGGCTGGGAAGCGGTTTCGATATGGGTCGCCTGCCAAGCGTGATTCATCCCGTTTTCCACTAATATATCCAGTCCGATATGGTCGATTGACACCATATCTTCCCCAAGAATCACGCCGTTGTAGGCGAAATCCGGGGGACCATTGGGACCGCCGGAAAATATACCGAAGATGGAGTCTACCAAGCAGAATTTCTGCTTATCGCCCAACGCATCTATCAACTCACGATTCAGGGCGGGGATGTAGGGATCGCAGTAGGAATAGTGAAGGCTGCCGGGATTGCTGATAGAACCATAATGACATTTCAGAGTCAGAGTGGCGCCTGAAAAACTGTGGTCCTTGATAACCGGCAGGTTTATTAAATAATCGATGTATTGGGAAAATATGACCGAAGTGTAGGAAGTGATTCCGTTGACATTTAATGCTGGCAGTGAATATCCGACTCCGCTCTGGTTGGTGCCGAAACATCGCACGCCGATTGTTCCGGTATTGATGGTGTAGCCGGCGTTTATCAAATCGTAATTAGTCCTATCCCAGATGATGATATTATTGGGATCGAATCCGCCGGTTATCGGCATCTGCAGGAGACCGTTGATGACCGCCTGTGCAGTTTCAGGCTTGGTGGCGACCAGAGGATTCAGCAGGCTGACTTTGATGCCGATGACAGAATCGGAAGTTATTCCGGTGAAAAGGGACATCCACGCTTCACCCACATTCGTAATGCCGGTATAGGCGGTGATGCCGGTATCCACGATGATTTGCAGGACATCGGTGTTGATAGCGCTGCCGGAAGTGCAGTTATCATCGGTGACCACTACCACTCTACTGGGATCGTCGAGGGCAGGATTTAGAGGGTGATTGACGGCGGCGGCTGGACGAGTTAATAAAGCGCCGCCGAGCAGGGCGCTCGAACCTTTTATAAATTCTCTGCGGTTTATTTTATTTATGCCCTGATAATTTGAAATTGGCTGAGGGCTATAGAACGATTTTATTGTATAGTGTGCAAATTACCCTTCCATATTAGATTCAACGGCGGAAGCGAACAATTGCAGAACCTGCAGGGCTTCGGTCTCCATCCCTTCCTTATTCAAGGTCAATCTCACATAATATTCATCCAGGCGGAAATCGATTTCATAGTCGAACAGCAGCCCTTCGTTCAAGCGTCCTTCATCGCCGTAATCGAGCGGTGAATGGGAAGTTGGGGTGATGAAAGCGTCGTGGAAGAGGTTGTATGCGCCGGTGGAATCGCCCTGATCGGTGATGAATAGGGTTAAAGTCTGTCCAGCGCCCAGTATGTCGCCATAATATAACTGTTGGACGCCTTCAAGGAAACCGTGAGTTATATAAACTTCCGCCCCGCCGTCGATGATGTCGTAGAGGGAGGATTGGTTGGACGCTTCCAAATAGTCTCCGGTTCCGCTTCCCTTGGTCCAGCCTTCGATGTCGCCCTGTTTGGGGAGGAAATCGGCGGGGACGGTGATAGTGGATGAACTGCCGCTGTCTTCGCAGGAGTAAATGGTGAGGAAAATAAAGGACATTACTATGATGATAATAGTGGAAATGTTAATTCGGGACATCGTTAGCCTTGGTAAAGTATTATTCGGTTATGTAGTCTGGTCAGAAAATTGATAATATTACATTTACCTTGAAAATAGTATTTAGGATTTAGGGTTTAGGA